>JAAZEL010000047.1 GCA_012512325.1 Candidatus Fermentithermobacillaceae bacterium
GCAATGGCCTATCCGGAGGTTGTAGATGGTTGGCACGCCAAGAGGCTTTACTTGGTCCTCAAATACCTCCTCTAAGGATTGGCTGTCCTTGTAACCTCCCTTAGGTTCCCTGTCTTCGAAGGTTCCCAGTATGATGCCATTGGCCTCTTGCAGTTTCCCGGCCAGTCTCAACTGGTTCAGCATTCTGTCTACCTTATAGGGTTCTTCTCCCACATCCTCAAGGACCAGGATCTTACCTTTGGTGTCTATTTCATATGGTGTTCCCAGGGTGCTGCAAACCAAGCTCAAGCATCCGCCTACAAGGGGCCCGATTCCTATGCCACCGTTTATGGTCACTATCTCTTCGCCTTCAGGGTTCTCAAGTTTTCCGGTGGCATCAGGATCCATGATCAGCCTGAATAGGCTGTCCTTGGAGAAATCGTCGAAACCATCTATCATGTTCGAAGACACCATAGGCCCGTGGAAGGTGACCAGGCTGCATATTTGGTTGAATGCTATGTGGAGCACCGTAATGTCGCTATACCCGATGAACACCTTTGGGTTGTTCTTGGCGATCTCGTAGTCTATCATTTCCAGTATCCTGGGAGCGCCGGCGCCGCCCCTGATACATATGATTCCGTCTACTTCTTTGTCTCCAAACATATCATTTATGTCCTGGGCCCTGATTTCATCGTCTCCTGCCAGGAAGCCTCGTCTTTGATGCAGGCTCTTGCCTTCCTTAACTTTGAACCCAAGTTCAACAAGGGTCTTGATTGATTTCTCAACGTTCTCTTCAGTTGTGTTACTGGCAGGGGCTATTAGCCCTAGAGTATCTCCGAACCTCAGCGCTCTTGGTTTGATCAACTGTGTTCCCTCCTAGGTACGAGCTTCTGTATCGCCTGAGACAAGCTCCCTCTGGGATCACCTCAAGAACGATCTTGTCATCCATACACACGCCGGCAATCCTGCCTGAACCCGGCCGAACTATTGGCCCTATTCGATGCGGAAGAAGCTTTCCCTTCTTGCACGGGTCTGGTGCACCAAGTCCTGGCATATGGAGTGTAGATGCCTCAATCTTACATCTGGGAAGCAATCCCTCGGCCCTTCATTATTTCGTCTTCCGTGGTATATTAGGAGTAATCCGGCAATGCCCTGCAGGTCTGGGGGCCCCGAAGTCATCAGGCGCCACGGAAGTCATGATTGTCGTGACTAATGAGGGGAAGCAGATGGATGCGATGTTGAAGGGCGGCCGAGGGGCGGGGGCCGGCATGGCTGATATACAGGGTCGGGATACGGCATCAAGTCAGACCCATGGGATAAACAAGCGAGGGGAGCTGTACCGGTGAAAGAGAGCAAACTCGGGGTCATGCCTATCAACCGACTTCTCATAGGCGTATCCCTGCCCATCATGATATCCATGCTGGTACAGGCTCTTTACAACATCGTGGACAGCATATTTGTGGCACAGATCAACGAGAATGCCCTCACCGCAGTGTCTCTCGCATATCCCGTCCAGAGCCTGATGATCTCAATCGCGGTGGGAACCGGCGTGGGGACCAATGCCTTGCTTTCCCGGACCCTCGGCGAGAAGGATTTCGAGAAAGCTAACCGCGTTGCAGCCAACAGCATCTTTCTGGCGGTCGTCAGTTTCCTGGCGTTTATGACTGTGGGCCTGCTGTTCTCAAGGGCCTATTTTACATCCCAAACCGCCGATCCCGAGATTGTCGGATACGGCGTAGCTTACTTGAGCATCGTGTGCATCGGTTCCCTCGGCAAGTTCACCCAGATCGCGTTTGAGCGCTTGCTGCAAGCCACGGGGAAAACCCTTTATTCCATGGTTTCGCAGGCAGCCGGAGCCTTGCTCAATATCATTCTCGACCCGATCCTGATATTCGGCTACTTCGGCATGCCCAAAATGGGCGTGGCAGGCGCAGCCGTAGCCACGGTTATCGGCCAGTCGGTATCCGCGGTTCTGGCGATAGCTTTCAACCTTAAGGTGAACAGGGAACTCAACCTGAACCTCATGGGATTCAGGCCGGATGCCGGGATCATAAGGGATATCTACAAGGTGGGTGTCCCTTCCATTGTGATGAGATCCATTGCATCGGTTGCCACATACGGGCTCAACAACATCGTGATCAGGTTTTCTCCTACGGCTTGCGCCGTTTTGGGAGTGTACTACAAGTTGCAGAGCTTCGTGTTCATGCCCGTGTTCGGCCTCAACAACGGGATGGTCCCCATCATCGCCTACAACTATGGTGCAAGAAACCGGGAGAGGGTTACCGAAACCATCAAACTGAGCATCACTTACGCTGTTGTGATTATGGTTATAGGTATGGCTGTGCTCCAGTTGTTTCCCGGAAAGCTCCTGGGCTTGTTCAATGCATCAGAAGGGATGCTCTGCATCGGCATTCCCGCCCTGCGCATCATCAGTCTGAGTTATGTGTTTGCAGGTGTTTCCGTCGTGGCAAGCTCCGTATACCAAGCCTTCGGCAACGGGGTGCTCAGCTTGATAGTCGCCCTTGTGCGGCAGCTGATGGTGCTCCTGCCCGTAGCCTACCTGCTGTCTCTCCTAGGGCACGTAGATTACGTTTGGTGGGCGTATCCATTGGCTGAAACAATAACCATATTCCTTAACATGGTGTTTCTCAGGAGGATTTATGCCATAACCAGGGCTATGGAGCCGGCGGAGCCATTGGCTGAAAGATAATATTTTGAATCGGTACACCGGCTCTGTGAGCGAGCTGTCGTATAATTGATGGAGAACCGGAACACATCGGGGAACAAAGGCTCTGAAGGATTGCTGACCTGTGGCAGACCGGCCTTCATACGGAATTCAGGCTGCACCGGGTCGGAAGTCTTGGGCGGTTCCGGCCCTTGAGACAACTCCATGGTCGGGCAGCCGGCTCGATGGCCAGGCCATGGGAGAGGTTGGGAACCACGCGATACCGCGGAATCGCGACAACTGATGGGAGGATGACGAATGGCTAGTGAACGCTGCTGTAACGGATACCGGGGTAAGGTGTGCGGTCATGATGAGTACCTCAAGGAGATCATAGGCAAGCCCATCACTGAAATCGAGACACCTGCCCTCATGGTTGACCTGGACATCATGGAAGCCAACATGGATAAGATGATGGACTTCCTCAGGGACAGCGGGGCCGGCGTGGGAATCAGGCCCCACGCAAAGACCCACAAGACGCCCCAAATCGCCTTAAAGCAGATGGAAAAAGGCGCCCTGGGAATCTGCTGCGCCAAGTTGGGTGAAGCAGAGGCCCTGGCAGAGGGGGGTGTGCCGGATATCCTCATAGCCAACCAGGTTATCGGGGAGAGGAAGATCTGCCGGCTGGTTGCTTTGTCCAAGAAACCGGGCTTGAATCTCAAAGTGGCTGTGGACACAAAGGAAAACCTCCAAGATATCTCCCGGGAGTCTGCCAGACAAGGCGGGAATGTAGGCATCGTGGCGGAGGTGGAGGTAGGCAACAGGAGGGGCGGGGTCAGGACCGTGGAAGACGGGGTGGAACTGGCCAAACTGGCGTCAACCCTTCCAGGTGTATGGTACGCGGGGATTATGGGATACGAAGGGTTTGCCGTGTTCATGCCCGACTACGAAGCCAGAAAGGCTGCGGCCAACGGCGCCTACGACATCCTCCTGAGTTACCGGGATGCCATAAAGGAGAAGGCGGGGTTGGACTCGGGTATTGTGAGCGCCGCCGGTACCGGGACCTTCCCCTTCGCAGGCAAGAGACAAGGCCTCACCGATATCCAGGCAGGTTCATATATCTTCATGGACATGCGGTACGGCTCAACCGCAGGGGTGGACTTCAAGAACTCGCTGGCTGTGGTGGCCACCGTCACCAGCCATCCTGAACCCGACCTGTACATCTGCGACGCCGGACTCAAGTCCATGACACAGGAGTTCGGTATGGTAGGCACCTTGCCGTCTTACGGCCTCAAGGTTACCAACATGTCGGAGGAACACATCAGTCTCAGGCCTGATGACAACCCTCGAGGCTTGCCCGGCATGAGCGAGCTGGACGAGAAACACGCCAAGCCCGCGAAGAAGCCCCTGGATGTAGGCGACAAGGTCCTGCTGATCCCCAGCCATTGCTGTACCACCGTCAACCTGCATGACATCCTGTACGCTGTGCGGGACGGCAAGGTCGAGGATGTGTGGAGAATCACCGGAAGGGGCAGGTTTGCGTAGTGTAGCGGTGCTTCTGGGACTGCCAGGGGATTCCGGTTAACCGGGATTGCCGTGACCGGTTATTCGGTTGGCTAAGGCATAGATGGGTCACTGGGCGGTAGCCGGCACCCGATTACTGTGACCGACTCCGATTGGCCTGTCGGGTTAGAACCTAAAGGCTTCTGTGAAACCGATCCGTCCTGGTTTCGCAGAAGCCTGTCTTGATCTTCATCCTAGTTTTGGTTCGCTGGAGTGCTTGTTCAACCTGAGGTTGATCATCGAGACTAAGGTTTCACCTTTAGTGTATGGATTCTGATTACAGACCGGCTATGTTTGAATTACAATACCAATTGAAGGGAGAGACTGTCTAACATAGCACCACCGACCACCATCTCCGGAGGTTACTGCAACGGCATCTACCCGCGCCGGCTGTGTGCCCGTACTGGAAGCATTTCCTGCGTTGGAAACACTGCCTTGAATGCCACCCGCATCGGCGGTCCCAAGTTCACGACAAGACCGTCCCGGTGTTACCGGCGTGCAGCGGGACTTGAGAACCAGCCTCGGTGGTATTCATGGCCGGTTATGAGTTACCGGTGTAGCGGCGGGGTTTGAGAATCAGCCGGTGGTTCCGGCTTTTTGCAAGACAAGCTTAAGACATGAGAGTCAGACGGTTTTGGCTTCTTGTAAGAAAACCTTAAGAAATACATCAAGTCTTTCGTCAGATCTGTCATTTAGGTTGGTTACAAGGCTCATGGGTTTATATCGGCTGGGCTAGGCAGGGGGGCTTCGCCGGCTTATCTGACCAGCGGGCCGGCAGGGCCGGTCCACGACGCACCACAGGGGGAGAATCAAGGCCCGTCAGCGAATAGCAGGAGGGGAGGTGACGTTGGGTATGTCTGGAAGTCCGCCTTCAGGGTCAATCTGCCTGACGAGCCGGTGTACGCCGTATCGGACGGTGGGAAACTGTCGCGGGTACTGCAGAATCTGATCACCAACGCGCTCAAGTATTCGCTTCTGGGTTCAAGAGTGTTCATCGACTTGGTGGCCGACGGAAAGGAAGCCCGGGTGACCATAAAGAACACTGCCAACTACGAGATGGATTTTGATGAGGAAGAGATACTGGAGCGCTTTGTAAGAGGAGATCGCTCGAGAAGCACCGAAGGCTCAGGGCTTGGGCTTTCCATAGCCAAGAGCTTTACCGAAGCCTGTGGCGGCCGATTTGACATCAAGATCGACGGGGACCAGTTCAAGGTGGAGTTGCGTTTCCCACAGGCAGGCTGAAACAAGCTGAAACAAATGAGATGGTTGAAATGAGTAAGGGGCCACTTGCACTTGGTTGGCCCCCTATCTCTCTAACTGCAAGGATTCCTACCCTCCCTTTGTCCAGGATATCGGAGGCAAGGCGTTGCTGGGCCTGGTCCATCATTTCTGCGACCGTTGCGGCCCGGTGATCGCTCCCGCCAACATCGTGAAGGGTTGGCAAGAACCTGCGGACCAGGTTTGCGGTGCTGCCCACAGGTGTATGCGCTGAGAAGTTCCGGCATGTCAACCCTCATCGGCTCAGAACAAGCTACAACGTCAGTCCGGACACCAAGGTACGCAGCACGTAGGCTGCCTGTGCAAAGAAAAACACCTCACGATGGTATCGTGGCATCATTGAAAATAATACTCCAAACGGGTAGTTCGAGCTGTAAGAGATTGGATGTGTCTTTTGTGGCATGCATTTAAGCATGGAACCATGGACGAAGCGCTTGCCGCAGAAGCTTGGATACCCACGCTTAAGAGATACGACAATGAAAGGGGTCTGAGGGGCAAATGGATGACATGCGCATCTTGCCGTCGCTGTTTTGGATTCTGTTGCTGGGCAGTTCCATTTTCATGCCTTTCTTCAGGCAAAAGCGGCTGGAAGCCATGAGGCTGGCTCTCATGAGAAAGATGCAGAGGGGCAGGGGTTCCAGGGTGATTACCCTGATCCACAGGCAAGAATCAGTGAGCTTCCTGGGAATCCCTATAAGCAGGTATATCAACATAGAGGACTCGGAGCAGGTGCTCAGGGCCATCCGTCAGACAGATGAAAACGTGCCTATCGACCTCATTGTCCACACGCCCGGCGGCCTGGTGTTGGCTGCCGAGCAGATAGCCCTTGCCCTTGTACGCCACAAGGCCAAGGTGACGGTGTTCGTCCCCCACTATGCCATGTCAGGGGGTACCCTGCTGGCCCTGGCCGCAGACGAGATAGTGATGGATGAAAACGCTGTGCTCGGCCCGGTTGATCCCCAGATTGGCTCATATCCCGCCGCGTCTATCCTCAGCGTGCTTGAGCGCAAGCCCATTGAGCATGTAGATGACAACACCCTGATCCTGGCTGATATCGCGAAAAAAGCTGCCAACCAGGTGCGGGAAACGGTGCTAAACATACTCAAGGAGAATGTCCCGGCGGACAAAGCCGAAGAACTGGCTGACTTCTTCACACAAGGGTATTTCACCCACGACTATCCGCTGAGTGCAACCAAGCTCAAGTCGCTGGGCCTTCCGGTTTCCTTCAATATGCCTGCGGAAGTCTACCAGCTCATGGAACTGTGTCCCCAGGCGGCGGCGCAGAGGCCGTCTGTTGGGTATGTGCCCATGCCCCACAGGACGGCTCCTGAGTGGGACAAAACCGCAGGGGCTAACAGGAGCTGAACAGGATATTAGAAGGGGTAGAAACCGGATCCGGGGGACTATAACGCCTTTACCATTATCAGACACGGGTTATGCCTGTCCCACAGTGTTGGGAAAACCTCAAGTTTCGAGAATCCGACGGACTTATAAAACGCCACAGTCCGGTCATACTCCGGATAGTGTCCTTCCTCGACCGTCTTTACTTGCAGGTATTTGTAGCGTTGCCTCGCATACTTCTCCAGTTCAAGATAAAGCTGAGTTCCGATTCCTTTTCTGTGGTGAGCCTTCTTGACTCCCATGCAATGTACTTCTCCCGCTTCAGGATTGGTTTCGGTCAGCGTCACGAAACCTATGACCTCATCGCCGGCCCTTGCCGCCCAAAAAGGTAATCCCTTTGAATCTTCAACATACCTGTCTCTGGCTTCGGGGATTCCGAACCAATCCGGCAAATCCAGCAGTACCTCTGAAGCGATTTTGGCCTTTTCTTCAAGATCTTCTATTCTCACAATCCGGATCCCGTCTGGCATCTGTCATCCTCCAGAAAGGCATGAGCACGTTTTCACCAAACACCACACAGGAATACTTGCCGCACCTTGTGGTTTCCTGCAGCGAGGGAGCAGTTTGACGTAATTTTTCTACAATAAGCGAATACACGAAATTTATCCTGTCAACGGACAGTGATTTTGTCACCCTCTTTGTTTAAGATGTGACGGCGTCCTCCGCCACTTCTCAGTTTTGGTACTGCTGAAGAATCAAGCCAAGTCTTTTGTTTCTCTTCTGGAAGTACTGTTCTACCGGGTCATCGTGTTTCGGTGGAATCTTGAACTTCAGCCACGGGTTGTTGGGATTAGGTTTGCGTCCCGTGGGTTTTTTCCCAGCAGGGGCA
>JAAZEL010000048.1 GCA_012512325.1 Candidatus Fermentithermobacillaceae bacterium
ACACCCATGTGACCAAAGACAGGCTCAAAGACGTGTATGCCAGGAGCCACCCAAGGGCATAGGCGGCGCTCATAACCTTCGGCTCAAGCAGGTATCCTAAGGTACAGGACATCACGATTCAGGAGGGATATCTGTGACGCCGTACAAGACCACACCTTGGACTAAGGTATTATCCCTGTTCCTGTTTTTTTCTCTTTTGTACCCCGTGTCTCCCCTGGCGCATGCAGCAAGCCAGGCCGGTTTCGCGTCGGCGCATACAGCGGGGCAAGCCGGTTTCACCTTGGCATATGCAGGTGCGCAAGGCAGTCTCCTCTTTGCCGGGGGGCAGGCTTCAGGCTTGACCCAGGCAGGCCCTGACCTCAGCGGGGTGGCCCCTCCCAGGGTGGATTCGCCTTCCTGTGTGGTGCTGGATGCCACGTCAGGGACGGTCCTGTTTGAAAAAGACGCCCACACCAAGCGGGCTCCCGCCAGCATGACCAAGATAATGACCCTGGTGCTGGCCTTGGAAGACGTGAATGCCGGAGTGGTGAGCTTGCTTGACGAAGCCGCGGCGTCGGAAAACGCCTGGGAGATGGGAGGCACTGAAGTCTGGGCTGAGCCGGGTGAATCTATGCCCCTGGATGAGTGGCTCAAGGCGGTGGCCGTGGGGTCGGCCAATGACGGGGCCGTGATAGTGGCGGAATTCATATCGGGCACTGAAGCCAACTTCGTGGAGCGGATGAACGCCAGGGCCCGGGAATTGGGTATGACCGATACCAACTTCAAAAACTCCCACGGACTTGACGAGGAAGGCCACTACACCACGGCTATGGATATGGCCATTCTGTCGAGGCACGCAGTTACCGTACCCCATCTCTTGGATTACACCAGGATATACCAGACCCCGTTCAGGGGCGGCAAGAATGAACTTACCAATTTCAACAAACTGGTGTACCTGTATGAGGGCGCAGACGGGCTCAAGACGGGGATGACGAGCCAGTCCGGCTACTGCCTGTCCGCCACGGCCCAGCGGGGCGATTCCAGGTTCATCGTGGTGGTGATGGGTGCCGAAACCCCGGATCAGCGGCTGAACGACGCTTGGAGGCTCCTGGATTGGTGCTTTGCCAACTTCAAGACAGTACGGGTCGTGGGCGCACAGCCGGTCTGCCAGGCACGGGTGTATAAGGGCAAGCATGATGTGGTGGATGTGATTACCCCGGAACCCTATGCCGTTACCGTGCTCAAGCAACGGCCCGGGGAAGTCAAAAGGATCATAAAGCTGGAGAAGGTTACGGCTCCTGTGAAGGAAGGGGAACCCGTCGGTGAAATGGTGGTGGAAATCGACGGAGAGACGGTAGCAAGCTTGCCTTTGGTTGCCAGGAGCGAGGTGGAGAGGGCCGGCTTCATGGACTATGTCAAGAAGTACCTCAGATCCTTCATGGTCGGCAGGTGAAAAAGGAATTGCCCTCGGCTTGTCGAATATGCTAAGGAAAATTTTAGCAGGGGCGGTGCGAGGGCATGCAAATCGAATTCCATGTGGCACCCCTGTTTGCAATAGCCAGGGTATCAGGGGAACTTGACCTATCCTCCGCAGAGAAGTTCCGGAGCCTCATCGACCAAGAGTTGAGGAGGTCCGGAGTTCCCAATGTGGTGGTGAACCTCAGGAATCTTTCGTTCATTGATTCCACAGGGCTCGGCGTTCTCCTTGGCCGCCACAAGACGGTGAAGTCATGGGGCGGCAAATTCATTCTCACGGACATCCCCCCCAAAATAGTATCCATGCTGGAAATGGCGGGCCTCATGCGTGTGCTGGAAACGGCAAGGACTGAAGGAGATGCGATCAGGCTGATTGAGTCTTGCCGGTACGCTAACCGGGAGGAGGCAAGCACCAATGAGTAACCATGTATTGATCCGGTTTCCCAATGTATCATCCAATGTTTCCGTGGCACGCGTAGCTGCAGCAACCTTTGCGTCCTTCAGGGAATTCTCAATATCCGATATCGAGGAGGTTAAGGTGGCTGTTTCAGAGGCGGTGTCCAACGCAGTACTCCACGCCTACCCCGATTCCCAAGGGATGATTGAGGTTTTGCTGGAAAACCGCAACGACGGCATCCAAATCACAGTCAAGGATTTCGGCAAAGGGATTGAGGACATAGACAAGGCAAGACAACCCGGGTTTACCACAATGCCCGAGCATATGGGGCTGGGGTTTACCTTCATGGAGTCTTTCATGGATGAGCTGCACATTGAGTCTCAACCCGGTAGCGGTACCACGGTAAGGATGGTCAAGAAGGCATGACTGTGGACATGGATCTCTTTGAAAGAGCCAGGAAAGGAGATCCGGAAGCCAGAGAACGGGTTTTCAAAGCCAACACAGGCCTTATCGGTGCTTGCATACGGAGATACGCAGGCTTGATCGATAAAGAGGACTTGTTTCAAATAGGAGCCATAGGGCTGCTCAAGGCTATAGACAGGTTTGACCCCAAGTACGGCACGGCCTTTTCCACTTATGCCGTTCCCCTCATCCTGGGGGAAATCAGGAGGTACCTCAGGGATGACGGAGCAGTCAAGGTAAGCAGGCGTTTGAGGGAACTGGCCCTTGCGGCAAGGCGAATGTCATCGGCAAGGGAAGCCGACACAGGCAAAGCACCGTCGATGGAAGAACTGGCCCGTGAACTGGGAGTGGAAGTGGACTTGTTGTGCCAGGCATTGGAAGCAACCAGGCAGGTGCTGTATCTCGAAGATCAGCGGGCAGGGGGAGGAGCGGAAGCGTCACTCACAGGCGTCGTCGGATCCGCAAGGGATGCCTGGCCTGCCTGGTACACAGGGGGCGGGCAATTTCTCGAATCACTCGACTTAAGGGATGCGGTTTCCGGGCTTGACAGTCCCTTGAGGGATATCATTGAAGGCCGTTTTTTCCAGGGAAAGACCCAGCAGGAAATCGCCAAAGAGCTAAGGCTTTCCCAGGCCCAGGTCTCCAGGCTCGAAAAACGGGCTTTACTCCTCTTGAGGCAAGCCCTTCTGGGTGAGGGGTAGCCGGCAGTATCCGGCCGCAAGGCTTGTTCTTGACGACCCCATGGGCTTTTGCATGCAGCCTTACAAGGGACACGACGGTTCTTTTTGGGGAGCGCAGGCCATACTAAACCCAGAGGGACACAACCCGCTATCAGCTGTGTCGAAAGGAGTTTCTCCCTATGCCTGTAGTCAAGGTATTGGAAATCGTAGGCGAATCCGGTGAAAGCTTTGGGGACGCCGTGGTCAAGGGCGTCCGAGAGCTTGCCGCCAGGATACCCTCAATTGCAGGGGTGGAAGTGCTAAACTGGACGGCAAATGTCAAGGACGGGCAGATCGTCAAGTACAAGGCCAACATGAAGGTCGCATACCTGGATGAGGAGCCATGACGAAAGCCAACATCCGCGAGCAAGAAGCTTATTCGGTGTTTCTGGAAGACTTCCGGCCTAAGCGCCCCACATTTCGCAACATTGTAGTGGCGTTTTTCACAGGAGGCATGATATGTGCGGTGGGGCAGGGTGTGCTTTCATACTTGTTGTCCGGGAGTATGCCTGAAAAACAAGCCTATGCGCTGACATCTTCCGTAATGGTGTTCTTAGGCGCTTTCCTCACAGGGCTTGGTGTTTACGACAAGTTGGGAATCTTTGCCGGGATGGGGGCGGCGTTGCCCATCACAGGCTTAGCCAACTCAGTGGTATCGCCGGCCATGGAGTACAAGCGGGAAGGGTTTGTGCTGGGTGTGGGAGCCAGGATGTTTCAAGTGGCAGGGCCTGTAATCGTGTACGCCACCTTGGCCGCTACGATCGTATCCCTCATCAAACTGTACGTTTTCTGAACGGGCCAACTTGTGGAACACTCAACCGGGAGGCGTGGCTCTTGGAATTCCATCGGAGGGGAACGTCTACCTGTGTATTCCAGGAAATGCCCGTCTTGGTTTCAGCCGCCGCCGTAGTGGGGCCCAGGGAGGGTGAGGGCCCTTTGGGCGACTTGTTCGATATGGTGTACAGCACCACATTGTTGGGTGAGACTTCATGGGAGAAGGCTGAATCCAAAATGCTCAGGCAAGCGGTTGATCTTGCCCTGGCCAAGGCCGGCCTGGAAGAATCGCAGATTGACTTCATTATTGCCGGGGATCTTCTGAACCAGATCATATCCTCGGCGTACATGGCCAGGGAGTACGACATTCCCTTCTTGGGGATTTACGGCGCATGCGCAACCATGTCAGAAGGTATCGGCCTTGGTGCTTTTCTGATAGCGGGGCGGTTTGCCCGCTATGTGGTTGCGGCATCTTCGAGCCATCATGATGCTGCCGAAAGACAGTTCAGGTATCCTACGGAATTCGGTCACCAGCGACCGCCTACAGGGCAATGGACCGCAACTGCGGCAGGGGCCGTGGTCCTGGGGGCACAGGGCAAAGGCCCCCGTGTGGAAGCGGTTACCATCGGGAGGGTGCAGGACTTTGGGATTTCAGAACCTAACGACATGGGTTCTGCCATGGCACCCGGTTTTGCAGATACAGTGTGGCGGCACTTCCAAGACATGGCCAGGCAGCCGGAAGACTACGATCTGGTGATCTCAGGTGATCTCGGGAACATCGGCTCTATGATCGCCCGGGAGCTCTTGCGCAGGAAGGGAATAGCCATTGATGACAGGCACCAAGATGCAGGGGTCATGCTGTACCATCCGAGCCCCGAGGTGGGTGCCGGAGGTTCCGGCTGCGGCTGTGTGGCCTGCGTGTTTTCGGGAAAGCTGTGGAAAGAGTTGTACAACAAGCAATACGGAAGGATACTCCTTGTGGCTACAGGGGCTTTGCACAGCCCTACATCTTGCCAACAAGGGGAGACCATCCCCTGTGTGGCCCATGCCGTGTCCATTGTGAGCGGATAAACACCGAGGGAGATCAAACAGGGTGAGCGAGGCGTGTAGCCAAGTGGGTCAAGTGAAAGGCAGGTGGTGACGGAGTGGCCTACGTCAAGGCTTTTCTCGTTGGGGGATTTCTGTGCGCCATTGCCCAGGCGGCCATGGACCTGACCAAGGCCAACCCGGCCATCATCATGGTTTCAGCGGTGAGCGCCGGGGCGGTCTTGTCCGGCCTTGGCCTTTACGCCCCCTTGGTGGAAGTCGCCGGTGCAGGTGCCACCATCCCCTTGCCTGGGTTTGGCCATACCCTGGTCACAGGTATGATGGAAGACGCTGCCCAGTGGGGCCTTTTCGGGATCCTTACCGGCGGTTTCAAAGCCGTGTCCGCCGGCCTGCTCTCTGCAGTGTTGTTTGGGTATCTAATGGCTGTCTTGTTCAACCCCAAAGGCTGAACGGGCCGGAACCGAAGGCGTACGAGATCTGCACGGTGCCGCGAAAAAGCTACCGGGTTTTTGAAGCACTGTCCGGTCGGCTTACATGTTGATGCTTGCCTGAGACGGCAGGCTGTGAGATGCTATAATGGACGTTGGTGATAAATTACTAGGGGGTACGGTGATGCCGGATTCGCTCGTGGTGCTGATCTTGCGGCTTCCCGGTCTGCTGCTCGCCATAAGTGTCCACGAATACGCACATGCCAGGATGGCCTACCGGCTTGGAGACGATACGGCTGAACTGTCGGGAAGGATGAGCTTGGAGCCATGGGCCCATTTCGATATTGTAGGTGCATTGATGCTCTTGTTGGTGGGGTTCGGATGGGCCAAGCCCGTCCCGGTGGATCCGTATAGGCTCAGGGATCCCAGGCGGGACATGGCCAAGATAGCTTTTGCAGGGCCTATGGCAAACCTGATCACCGCCTTCGTACTGGAAGTTGTATCTATACTGCTTCGGGCCACATACAGGTTTTCGGGAGTGTGGGTTTACCTCCCCTTGGTGCTGCAGCTGGCGGCCACCATCAACGCGGGCCTGGCCATATTCAACCTGATACCCATACCTCCTCTCGACGGTTCGCGCATTGTGGAGCAGTTTATACCGTACAGATACCGGCATGTATGGGATGAAATCCAACGCTACGGCTTTATAATCCTCGTTGCCCTCTTGGTGCTGGGAGTTGTATCCCGGATCATGATGCCGTTGGTAACGGCGCTCATAGGTCTTGCTGACGGAGTGGCGTGGACTCTGTTGATGCTTTTCAGCAGGCTGTAAGCAGGTGTTGACGGGATGAGCGTGTTGCAGCTGGCTCCCCTTTGCAGAAGGCTTAGGGAGCGTATAGAAGAAGGCCTGGTTGGCCTGGACGAATCGGTAGACCTTCTTGTAGATGCGTCCTTTCTGGTATTTGCCAAGGCTCAGTGGCTGATACCCCAATCAACCCCCTTTGAGGATGAGGAAACGGAACAGGATTGGGCTGAAGTGGGCGAAGATTTTGAGGACAGCCCACCCATCCTCAATGAAGAGGAGTTGACGGAAGTCACCGGGAAGGTCCAAGCGTTGCTGCAGCACTCTCAGTTCATGTTTACCAGGGGACATACCGCTTCCATAGACGAAGTGGGGCTGATAGAGACGGCGGCCATAGAGGCGTCGGAACTGGCCCAAGCCATGGAAACCCTCATGGCTCGGCTTGGGCCGCGGGAACGGACCGTTAAGATCATCAGGAGGAACTTCGCAGACCATATGAGGTGGTTCTGGAGACAGGTTACCCGGTTGGGGTCGCGCTACAAGGTGCTCCGGTTCTCCCTGTTTAGAAGCAGCAATATCCAGGATTCCGTGCTCAACTTCCTTGTCCTGCTGGAACTGGTAAAACGTAGAAGAATTTCTGCCAGGCAGCCCAAGATGTTCGGGGATATCATGTTTTCAACGAAACGCGATACTATTACGGAGGCACATGATGGCGGGGGTACACCGTGACCGGAGGTAAAGCAGGTCATCTTTCTAAGGAGGCGGCTGGATTGAGACTTGATGCCCTGATAGAAGCTATCTTGTTTTGTTCCAGTGAACCGGTGTCGGTGTCGAAGCTGTCCCAGGCCTTGGAAGTGCCGCCTGAACAAATTGAGGAAGCGGTCAGTGCCCTCGATGAGCTATATGCCGGCCGAGGCATCTTCATCCAGAAGGTTGCAGGAGGGCTTAGGATTGCAACCAGGCCTGAGTACGGGGAGATAATCTCACAGGCATTTACCCGGAAAATCCCTGTTGCCTTGTCCAAGGGCGCCCTGGAGACCTTGGCGGTAGTGGCTTATTGCCAGCCTGTTACCAGAAGGGATATCCAGTCTATAAGGGGCGTGAACCCTGACGCCAGTCTCGAGACCCTCTTGGAAAAGGGGCTGATAAAGGAGCTTGGGCGCAAGAACACACTGGGACGGCCCAAGCTTTACGGGACCACAGATGAATTTCTCAAGAAGGCCTCACTCATTTCCCTTTCCGACTTACCCCCGATAGAGTCACTCAAGGACGAAGCGGGTTCCGGCGATACCGCTGACTAGCCTAGTTGAAATTTCAATAAATGGGCTGAGCCCGGGACATGCTATTGAAAAGGCCTTGCATGAACGCTTTGTACGAAAGGGACAGGCATGTCTGGGTTGGGAGCTGTCAAGTATATCCCCCATGTGATGTTGGGTACGGCGCTTGTTGGCGCCCTGGTTGCGTCCACTCCGGCTAGGTTCAAAGTGGATTTTCTCCACAACTCCGGCACCACGGTGATTACCGTTTCTATCAAGCCCTTGTTTGTTCCGGGATACATCATCGTGTTCAAACAGACGCGAAAAACACAGGTGTCCGGTCCCGGGGAAGCTCTGGTTCAATGGGTGTGTTCCCTAATAGAAAGCAGGGTAGGAGCAAAACATAGGAAAAAGAGGGCGGATGACGGGAAAGGTCCGCGGAGGGGCAAGCACTCATACCGGGATCTGGTGAGAGAAGCCCGCAGGATCATGGCCATAGAGGAGGTTTCGGTCAGGGGCCAAATAGGGTTTGACGATGCATGCACCACCTCTCTGGTATGTGGTGCTCTCATGGCCTTGGGAGGGACGCTGCTCACGCCACAGAGCGGAAGGAAGCACTGGAAGGCGTCGGTGCTTCCGGTGTATCATAGGCGCTGCTTTGAATTGAAAGCCAAGTTGGTGGTTAGAGTAAGTCTGTTGAATGCCATCAGACTTCTGATTTTTTCAAAGCAATTGCTCAAGAGGTGACGGAGCGGCAAAGGTCCCCTTAGTCAAAGGGCAAGGCCGCAAGAAGGGGGTAGTATGTATGGGCCATCCCATTGAGAGCTTGATGAAGACCACCATGGAAAGCCTCAAAGCCATGGTGGATGTGAACACCGTGGTGGGGGAAGCCGTGGAGACCAAAGACGGAACAGTAATCGTTCCCGTTTCAAGGGTCACCTTCGGTTTCGTGGCGGGAGGCGGGGATGAACTCCCGGCGGAACAGGGGCAAGGGTACCAATCCGGACAGGGGTCTTCCACGGGCCAAGATGAACATATGCCTTTCACCGGTGGCAGCGGGGCGGGGGTATCGGTGAAACCCGTGGGTTTCTTGGTTGTGGGGGACGGGAAGGTGCGTTTTTTGCCTGTTGACTCCAGGGCGATTTACGACAGGCTGGTGGAGGCTGCCCCTGATCTCTTGGATAGGTTGGCTGATATCATGGAACGCAAGTATTGTGGCGGAGAGCAGTTCCCCGAAACGGGGACTCCCGAAGACGAAACCCATATATTTGAGCCCCGCCACTGAGGGACGGAGATTTGGAGCATGAGGCCGATTTGGAACGGAACCCTGGCCTTCGGCCTGGTAGTAATACCAGTGAGGCTTTATGCGGCTACCCAGAGGCAAAACGTGGCTTTCCGCTTGCTCCATTCGGAATGCCATTCTCCCGTGAGGTACCGGAAGTGGTGCCCCGCCTGCAACCTTCCCCTCGAACCCGGGGAGATCGCAAGAGGTTACGAATATGAGAAAGGCCGGTTCGTTATACTGACCGACGAAGAGGTGGAAGCCGTGCCCGGGCCTGATGCCCATAAAGTGGAAATCCTGGACTTCGTCAAGCTTGAAGACGTGGATCCTGTGTTCTTCGAGAAAAGCTACTTCTTGGAACCCAGGGACGGCGCTGAGAAAGCCTACAAGCTTCTGCTGGAATCCATGAAGCAGCAGGGCAAGGTAGCCGTCGCCAGGGTAGCCCTCAGGGCCAGGGAGACTCTGGCCGTGGTAAGGACGTACAAGGACAGCTTCATCATGCTTGAAACCATGTATTGGGCAGATGAAGTAAGGGCCGGCCAGGAACTCAGAGTTCCTGAAGACGCCGAGCTGGATGAAAGGGAAATGAAGCTGGCAATCACTCTGATTGAAACGTTGTCATCTGAGTTTGAGCCTGAGAAGTACAAGAGCCGTCAAAGACAGGCTCTGGAGGAGATCATACAGCGAAAAATCCAAGGCAAGCAGATCGTTGCCGAACCGGAGAAGGCTCCCGAGGTCATTGACCTCATGGAAGCCTTGCGCAGGAGCGTGGAAAGGGCTAAGACGGGGAACGTGGCTGCAGGTGCCGGGGTTACGGAAGCCGGCGGGGACGCCGGAAGCAGCCCAGGCAGCGGTCTAGGTGGGACCGTTGAGGAAATGGGCTCAGGCCCGGCAGGCAGGTGAAGGCGGCCTGTGCTTGCGGGAATGCCTGATATCCGGCCCATGTTGGCACAAACCTGGCCTACTGCATTCGACGACAAAGACTGGCTGTTTGAACTGAAGTGGGACGGCTACAGATGCCTGCTTTATATAGGGGGCTCTCAAGCCTTCCTGAGGTCCCGGAACGGCAGACCTCTCAATCAACGATTCCCTGGACTTGAATCAATTGTGAAATGCGTAAGAGGCCACAATTTCCGCAACTTAATCGCAGACGGGGAGATTGTGGCCTTCAAAGACGGCCGGCCCGATTTCTCCTTTCTGAGAGCCAATCCTGATTGCGCAGTGTATGTAGCCTTTGATCTCCTGTATTTCAACGACCAACCATTGTTTACAGTGCCCCTGGTTGACCGCAGGCACAAGCTTTCTCAGGTTTTCACCTTGAACGGCCTGGTATATTTGTCAGAAGCCCAGGAAGAGATGGGGCGAGACCTCTTCGAATTTGCCAAAGGGTGGGATCTTGAGGGGATCATGGCAAAACGCAAACATAGCCTGTACTTCCCGGGAAAAAGGAGCCGCGACTGGCTGAAAATCAAGAATCTTAAAGAAGAGGATCTGTGGGTGGTAGGCTATTATCCTTCCCCAGGACGGAAAATAGGCTCTTTGCTGGTTGCAAAAGAAGGCGCTGCGCCAGGGCTTGACTCCGGGGACGGTCCCCGGAGACGGAATTTCGTGCTCATGGGCAGGGTATCTTCGGGGCTTGACCAAAGCACCGAAAAAACCCTTACGGCAGCATTTGGAGATCCTGCACCTGACAAGGCGGTTCATTTTGAGGGCAAACTAGGTGAAGGGGAATTGCGGGAAGTCAGGTGGATCGAGCCGTTTTTCGGCGTAAGAGTGCAGTACACCGAAATTACACCTGAGGGCAGGCTGAGACATCCTGTGCTGAAAGAAGTCATTTGGTGAACTCTGGCTCCAGGGTTGGGGCATGGTGCCCCCCAGAATTAGCAGGTCTGCGGTATTCCTCGGTTAGCAGGTAATGTCGAGGATGGGGATGCGGAGGTGCAGGCAGGGATTGGGAGCAAGCGAGTAGACGTTGCGGTAGGCGGCAGAAGGGTCACCTTGTCCAACCTGGACAAGGTGCTGTGGCCGCGGCAAGACTTTACCAAAGGGGATCTCATTGAGTACTACGCGAGAGTAGCCAAATGGCTGCTTCCTCACCTGAAAGACAGGCCCCTTTCCTTGGTGCGGTTTCCCCAGGGGATAGCCGGGAAAGGCTTCTATCAAAAAGACGCCCCCAGGGTACCCCGGATTGGGTCAGGATAGCTCCGGTGTGGTCCAAGGACAAGCAATCATACATCAATTTCATACTATGCGATAATGTGGAGACTTTGATATGGATGGCCAACCTTGGAACCATCGAGATAAACCCGTGGCTTTCAAGGTTCCCTTCCCTTGACAAGCCTGACTTTGCAGTTTTTGACATCGATCCGGCGGACGGGACTACCTGGCCCGATGTGGTGCTTGTAGCCAAGCTGGTCAAGGAGCTTTTGGATGAGTGGAAGCTGGAGGGATTTCCCAAGGTGTCGGGAGGCACGGGCATTCACATCTACGTACCCCTTGAGCCTGTGTACACCTACAGGGAGTCTGCGGCCTTTGTCCGATTTGCGGCCGAACTGATCCGGCAAGCATATCCTGAGAAAGTGACTTTGGAACGCATAGTGAGACAAAGGTACGGCCATGTCTACATCGATTACCCTCAAAATGCCAGGGGCCAGACCATTCTGGCGGCGTACGGCGTGAAGGCACTGGACGGGGCGCCCGTCTCGGTTCCGGTTTTGTGGGATGAACTGGACCAAGTTGGCCCGCAATCGAGGAACATCAAAACGGTTCCGGATAGGCTGGAACGGATGGGGGATCCCTTCGCCGAAGCCCTCACCCGGAAGCAAGATATAAATCCCATTTTACAGAATGCCCTTTCGGGAAATACTATGTGAACTACCGCCTGAAAGGGGGATGGTTCTGGGAAGACGGAATTCACGACGTCCGGTGAACCCTGATGCATCCAGGGCGCTGGACATGTTGAAGTACGAAGTCGCCCAGGAACTAGGTCTTATCAAGGGTGGAGGTGAGCAGGAACTCAAGGCCGTCCTGGACTCCATGAAGTATGAAGTGGCCGAGGAGTTGGGCTTGTCCGAAAAACTCCGTGCTGTGGGCTGGCCCAACATGACCTCCAGAGAATGCGGCCAGATTGGCGGCCGCTTGGGAGGGCGGCTGGGAGGCCAGATGGTCAAGAGGATGGTAGAATTTACCGAAACCCATTTGGCTCGAAATCACCTGCGGTAGTAGACAGGGCAGGGGCACACTCCCGATGTCCGGGACGGGCTCCTGCCCGTCTTGTTTTGCTGCCGCCCCCCCCCTTTTCTCATTGTGAGGCTTCAGGGCACATATCTTGAGTACAAGAGGGAAGGGGTGGAGTTATGAACGCCGTATGGCTTGTGCTGATCGCGTCCGGTTGCGCGGTGGCTTTGGTTACAGGCAATGTAGAACCCCTTATGTCTTCGGTGTTGGACGGAGCCTACCATGCAGTCCAGCTGGTAATCGGGCTTGTAGGGATATTCTGCCTCTGGGGCGGAATTGAGCGGCTTGCCAACGAATCAGGGCTGATAGACGCTCTGGCCCGGATTACCCGGCCTGTGCTCGGCCCCCTGTTTCCCTATGTGAGGGAACAAGAGAAAATAATGGGTGCAGTATCTGCCACGATAATCTCGAATATCCTGGGGTTGAGTTCCCAAACCCCTCTTGGGCTCAAGGCGATGGCTGAGATCAAGCGGATCCACGGTGAGAGCCACCGGGCAATCCACTCCATGATAACCCTGGTGGTCATCAGCGCGGCAGGTTTTTGCATTTTTCCATCGGGGGTCATAGCCCTGAGGGCCGCTTTAGGCTCCAAGAATCCGGCGATTGTGGCCGGTCCCACCGCAGTAGCCGGCCTTGTGGCCACTTGCGCGGGATTGGTGGCCCACAGCTTGTTTTCGAAACGCTCGGGCTAGGTGGGTAGAAGGAGGGAAGTGAACGGCTATGCTTTTCCTGGCCAACCTGGGGATGTACGTTTTCCCTGTCATCCTCATAGGGGTGCCCCTCTTTGCATGGGTAAAGGGAGTGCCCGTTTACGAGACCTTTGTAAGAGGGGCAGAGGAAGGATTGAAGGTGGTTACCGGCACCCTCCCGTACTTGGTGGCCATATTCGTGGGCATCTCGTGTTTCAGAGGCTCAGGTGCTTTGCAGCTTGTGTCGGGATGCCTGGGGCGTTTGCTTAGGCCTTTGGGGATACCCACGGAAGTCCTTCCAATTATCGTTACCCGGCCCATAAGCGGCAGTGGCTCTCTTGGGGTGACCGGTGAAATTCTGCAAGTTCACGGGCCTGACACGTCCCTGGGGCTGCTTGCCTCAATCCTGCAAGGGGCAACCGACACAAGCTTCTACGTGGTGACCATCTATTTCGGGGCTGTCGGCATCAGGCAGACCAGGCATGCCTTGCCCGCCTGTTTGATCGGGGACTTGTTCGGTTTTCTCACAGGCTTCATTATTTGGAGACTCATGGTGTTCGGCCCTTAACTGCGTTGGTTTATATCTCCCTTGACCTTCATTCAGTTGAACGTAATGTGATCAAGACCAGTTCCGGGCGGTTGAACACCCTTACCTGGAAGGCAGCGCTGTTGCCCAGGCCTCTGCCTACGACCATGGTTGTGTTGCCCACATCGTATAGACCTGCTGTGTAGCGGGGCAACAAGCCCTGTCCCGGCGCTACCAGCCCGCCAACGCCCGGCGGCCTTATGAGGCCTCCGTGGGCGTGGCCGCATAATGCGAGATCGACGTTGTAGGCTGCATATATGTCTATCAGCTCGGGCCTGTGGGCCGCAAGAACGGTAAACGCTCCCGGCTTGTCATATGTGACCCGGGCCAGCTCTTCCTGCAACTGGCGCTTCCGCCGACCCAAAGCCGGATCAAATGCCAACGGATCGTCGAGCCCTATAGCCTTGATGGTGTCGTCACCTCTTGTGATGGACACCGTCCGATTCCTCAATACATTGACCCCGAAATCCTCAACTTGGGCCTGGATCGTGTCAAACTTGCCCGAAGCCGCCTCGTGGTTGCCCAACACATAACAGATGGGAGCCACACCCTGAATCCCCTGGAGCAGTGAGAGGGCGGGGGCAAGGGTGAACTGTCTCTCATCTATGAAATCGCCGGCAATGGCAATCATGTCCGGCTCAAAGTCCCTGATTGCATCGACCAGTCGGCATTGACCGCGCCCGAAGGTGTTGCCGTGGAGGTCTGAAATCAAGACTATCCTGAACCCGTCAAAAGCACGGGGCAGGCGGTGGCACCTGATTTCGTAGCGGGTGACTTGAAGGCAAGTGTTTTCCAGGTACAAGAGATACGCGATGATTCCGGCAGCAAAAAGCGCCGCAATCCATGGTGATTTGGTGACGAGTGTTTTCAAACCTTTGGACCTCCTTTAGGCCAATCGACCTTTGTTCGGTGCATTGGGAGCGCGGTTTTTGGCCCTGCTTTGATAAGTACCTATAATATATACGGGACAAGCACGGTTGAGGTTCAGCCGGATTGCGTGAAACGGGAAGACGAACTGACGTGGAAAAGGCCTGGATGTACGCGGAAATGCCCCTGGCTTTCAATCACTCTCTACGGAATAACTGCAAGAACTTTGAAAATCGATGTACCACCGCACCGGAAAGGTGGGGTAATCGCGGGATGAGGTTACTGTGCAGCCTCATGCCGGGACGAGCCACGGCGTGAGGTTGTATGCAAAATACCTGAGTGTTATTATCGTATCATACCAATGAGTAACTCATTGTTGACTAGGTTTAAACTATACCGCATCTCAATTTCACTAGGAGGTACATACCATGACAATTGAAGAAAAGCTGGCTGAACTGGGGTTGTCCCTTCCTGAAGTTCCCACACCGGTGGCTTCATATGTGCCAGCAGTAAAGCAAGGCAACTGGGTGCACGTTTCAGGCCAGATTCCCTTGAGGGACGGAAAACTCCGGGTAACCGGCAAGGTAGGCAGCGAGATTACCTTGGAGGAAGCCCAGGCAGAGGCCAAGCAGTGTGCCCTCAACGCCCTGGCGGTCATCAAGAGCGTTGTCGGCTCCCTGGACAAGGTAGAACGCATAGTCAAGGTAACAGGTTTCGTAGCATGTTCCCCGGATTTTACGGATGCCCCTAAAGTGGTCAACGGTGCTTCCGATCTGTTCCTTGAGGTGTTCGGGGACAAAGGCAGACATGCAAGGGCGGCCGTAGGTGTTGCGGCTCTTCCCCTTGACTGTGCGGTGGAAGTGGAAGTCATAGCTTTTGTTAAGGAATAGAGCATAAGACAAAATTCGCAGCCGGCTTGCCGGTATGGGCTTGTGTTTATCGTTTGTTTGGGGGAGGTGATGTTCCTGAGAGTCGATTCCAAGGAGGTTTATTTCCGAGCCCTTCAAGCCATAGGAGAGTCTTCCCGGCCCATTGGCGCCTGGCGCCTCAGCAGGCTGCTCGAAGCAAAGGGTGTGACGCTGTCTAAGGCCACTGCAGGCAGAATCCTGAAAGCCCTGGAGGATAACGGCCATGTACGCATTCAAGGCCGCATAGGCAGGGTGATCACCGCCCGGGGGCAGGAGGCTCTCCAGGAGTGGCTCAGTGAACAAGTGAACAGGGAATCCCACATCGCTTTGGCGGAAAGCCTTACAATCCGAGGCCGCAAGCATCTCATAGATGCTTTGATCGCCCGCCGTGCCATTGAAAGCGAGACCGCTTATCTGGCAGCCCAAAATGTGAGTGATGAAGATCTCAGGAAATTAGAGAAAATAATCCATGAGCACGCAGAACTTCTCAAGGCAGGTCATTCAGGAGCTGAAAAGGATGCGGAGTTTCACCGGGGCTTGGCGGAAGCCTGCAAGAACAGGGTGCTTGCAAGCGCCCTGGATGTAATCTACAACAGCCCGCAAATAGGCCGTGCACTTGAGTACATCCGTGGGAAAGTGGGTTCTCAGATGGTCAAAGACCACAGGCAGATCCTGGTCCAGGTAGCCCGACGGGACAAGGAAGGCGCAAGACTGGCCATGACCGAGCATATAGACGGAGTTATAAGGGACGTGGATAAATACTGGACCGAGATGGCAAGACCTCAAGGGGGGCGGAAAGATGTCGGTTAGGCACCGTATTCTCGATGGATGCGACCTTGAAACATTCATTGTCTGCAAAGACGTAGAGGAGGGTAAGACCCTCGGTTTGAGGCTCATGGCAGAACTGGGATTTGAAGATGCCGACGTGGTGTTCTGCGAAATGGGAGGCCCCGGTGTGAGGATAAGGTTGAGAGGCTATGTGTACCGGCCCTCGGCAGATTACCAGTGGTATGACCTGGAGGTGTAAACACTTGGCACAAGGACGCAGCAATGGAATAACGCCCCGAAAAGTGGTGCTTGCCCCGTTGGATCCGGTTCACGATGTAGGCCTCAAACTGATCCGGAGGAAGCTACTTGAACGAGGGCACCACGTGGCTCTGCTTCCGCCTGACCTTTCAATGGAAGAAATCGTGGCACGGGCAAAAGCCGAAGACCCCGACTTTATCATGATAAGCCGGGCCTTGAGTTACGGCATCTCCGAGCTCCTGGCCAAATTCGTTGACCTTTGCGATGCCGCGGGATTGAGGGAAAGGGCTAAGCTGGTTGCAGGCGGCCTGAGCATGAAGCCTGTCATCGCCCAGGAATTGGGGTTCGATGCGGGTTTCGGGCCTGACACCCCGGCAGAAGCGGCAGTGGCGTATGTGGAAGGACATGAGCCGGGCCTGTCAACCGGCGGCAGACGCCGGGAGAAGGCCGATCTTACAGCCGGGTTTACGTACAAGTTCCGGGATGCTGAGATCGGTTCCCTCTGCACAACCATAGCCCGGCAGCTCATCGACTGGGCAAGCAAGCGCACCAGTTCAGGTGTGGAAAGAGCTCATCTGAGAATCGAGATGGAGTCCCAAAGGGATTCTAATACGGCGCTGTATCCGAGACTCAGGGATGAATACGCCGCTTTGACATCGGGTGAGATAAGAGAATGGTATCTCACAGGCAAGCCTGTATCCCATACGAGGCCTGTCACTGAAAAAGAGGCAGGCTACATCAGGTCGCTGTGGGAGAACGCCGACAAGATCGAGATCCCCAGGTCCCAGGAAATACTCAACGAGCGCAACGTATTTGTCCAGTACGGAACCGGTTGTCCCGTGATGGACGCCTACCACATAAGCCTGAGCGTGGCTTGGGGGGCAAGGGGTGTAGTCCATTTCGACCCGTCTTGGGGTGCCAGGAACGAAGGCCTGTTGGAACAGGCATGGAGCCACGAGCACGACGGGACGGTGCTTACCCTTGACAACCTCCGCTTGATAAGGGGCGGTATCATCCCCGGTATCCTGTGGCAGGTAAGAGCCCACAGGGGGCTCAATACCCCCGAAACGGTGGTGCTGGCTCACCTGTCCGGTGCTGATCTGACCAAGATAAACATCGTATACGGCAGTTTGGCTGCAGGCGCGGACCCCGAGCGATTGGCCGTGGACGGAGTGGAAGCCATGAAGCTTGCCGCCAAGTACAACTTGCCCTACGACGTAGTCACCAATGAGGAGCTTGCGGGAGTCCCTGCCTTCAAGGCTTTCGCAGGCATGTTGATAGTTGCCGCGGCGGGAGTGCTGTTGGGCGGGCGGCCCTTGTTACAGCCGCTGTTTGCCAATTCCCCCGAAGGCATGATCGTAGGGTACACAGAGGACAATTTCATCGACTTCAACGTAGCCAAGATGAAAGTCCTGTCTTCAATCATAGACGCACCCATCTGGCCGGGTGCGCCTGTAGGCTTCCTTACCCAGACCCAGGATAGGTGCCAGTCATCGGTGATGACGGCGCTTCACGCGGCCCTGGCCCTGGATTCAGGGGCAACCGCCGTGACCATCGCTTCGTCAGACGAGGCTTACGCAGGTGGCCCAATCACGGCTCCTGCTCGGGTGGATAGCCTGAAAGCTGCCGCCGCTGCGTTGAGGTTTTTCGGCCAGGGCGGCATCAGGCCGACCCCTGAAGCTGACAGGATTGCAGAGAAGATAAGGGAGGGCATCCTGGAGGTGCTCAAGAAGGTGGCTGCCCGGGGCGATTTTGTGGCATCCCTTTACGAAGGAGACCTTGGAGACAGAGAGGACGGGGCGTATCCGGGTAGGTCAGGTAAGGGCACCGTTACTTTGAAGCGATAATAGCTGCTGTTATATAAGGTAGAACGATGGCAAGGCGAAGTACCGGACGGGGTACGGCCGGCAGCGACATTTTCAGTTGCCGGCTTGCCCGGTGTCCGGTAAACCTATTATGTCCCTGAAATGGTGGATGAATTGCATGAGAGTCTTAGGATTTGCCGGCACGGCTAAGAACACGGGCAAGACCACCACCCTGGAGGCAACGATCAAGTTCTTCGCGGATAAACACAAGAACCTTTTCATCACGGGCATAGGCTATGACGGTGAGGATTTCGACAATCTCACCGGGCTTCCCAAGCCCAGGGTGTTTGTGCCTGAGGGGGCGGTAGTTGCAAGCGCCTTGCCCCTCTTGGAATCATCGGATGCCAAGTTCACTGACCTGAGGGACACCGGGGTGAGGTGTGCCGTGGGCCGTATATTCTTAGGCACCGCTACGGCACCCGGCCGGGTGGTCCTCGCCGGGCCCGCAAGCGCCAAGGACCTGTCTGCGGTTCTGGCCTTTGCCCCCGATGATTCAGTTGTGTTGCTTGACGGGGCGTTCTCAAGGATATCCCCTATGGTGGTCGCCGATTCCCTGATCCTGGCAACAGGCGCGGCGAGGAGCCGGGATTCCCACAGGATTGCCAGGGAGATCAATGCCATCCACAAGGTTATGGACTTGCCTGTGATCTACGGCCCGTCCCCGGGGCCTGGCACGGGGCAAACGTCCGGCGACGGGACCTTGAACGTGTCAGGTGGGCTTTTCCTTCCTGGTCAGGGACAAGAACTTGCATGGCGTCTGGACGGAGCAGGAAAACCCAGCACAGTGTGTGTAACCGGGATCGTCAATCCCCAGGTGTTCCTGGAAGCCCTTGGCGAAATGGACTTAGACGGCCGCAGAGACCTGACGGTTGTGTTTGACCATCCCATTATGCTTCTCTTGTCGGGGGATCTTCTGCGCTGGGAAGAGGTTTTCGGCGCCATTCCCGAGGCAGGGCTCGCAGTCGGGGTTCGTGCCTCAACTGAGCTCCTGGGTGTCACCATCAATCCGTATACGCCTACTGAGTCGGGCGCCGGCAAGTATATTGCAAGCTATGTGCCTCCCGAGAGCTTCCTCGGAGACATAGACGGGCTCACCCAAATCCCTTGCACGGATATAATGTTGGAAGGCCCGGGCAAGCTCCATTCCTGGCTGGAGAAGTTCTTGGACTGAGTGTGGATTGCGGAGGGAGTGGCCGGTTTGAACCGCCCTGGTGAAAGCGGGAACCCCCAGAGGATTTCCAAGTTCCTTGCACAAGCGGGAGTGGCTTCAAGGCGCACCGTTGACAGGCTGATTGAGCAAGGACGGGTCACGGTCAACGGCAAGGTGGCCGTCCTGGGACAAAAGGTGGTTCCCGGGACAGATGAGATCCGTGTGGACGGAAAGCCTGTCACGGCAAGAGAAGAGCGGGTGCATATCATGCTCCACAAGCCGGCGGGGTACTTGTCGACCTGCCGCGATCCTTTCGGTCGGCCTGTCGTGTTATCCCTTATGCCTGAGGTCACCCAGAGGGTTTTTCCCGTGGGGCGCCTTGATTTCGATTCCGAAGGCCTGTTGATACTCACGAATGACGGTCACCTTGCCTATCTCCTTACACACCCGAAATACGAAGTGATCAAAGAGTACCTTGTTGAGGTGTCGGGGAAGCGGGACAACCGGAAGATCCAAGAGCTCCTTTCAGGTATAATCATAGACGGCAAGAAGGTGTATGTGGATTATGCGAGCTTCCTTGACGGTCGCGACGGTTCCGTGCGGATCCTCATAGGGGTCCATGAAGGCCGGAAGCATTTGGTGAAACGGCTATGCAAAGCAGTGGGATATGAGGTAAAACGGTTGATAAGGACGAGAATGGGTCCCCTTTCCCTTTTCGGCCTGCAGCCGGGAAAGTGGCGTCACCTTACGCGGAAAGAAGTCCAAGCCTTGTACAAAGCGGCCCAGGGTTAGGGAAGGAGATTGCGATGTCAGACAACAGGAAGTTTACACTTGGCACAGACAAGGATGTAAGAGATTACGTTCCGGGAAAAGACAGGCTGTGTTCTGCCACCCATGAGGAAATCCTCTCAGGCGCCACGGCAGACGTTTATCTCGTGAGGACCCGTGAAATTCTGGCCCGGGAAGGCAAAGCAGATACAGTTGTGACTGCAGAGATTTTCCCAAGCCGCCCAGGCATCTTGGCAGGTATGCCTGAATGCCTACATATCCTCAAAGGATTGCCTGTGGAAGTGTGGGGGCTTGACGAGGGCGCTCCTTTTGAGCCAAAGGATACGATCTTGAGGATTACAGGCCCGTATTCGGCGTTTGGCATTTACGAAACGGCGCTTTTGGGGATCTTGGCCAGCTCGTCAGCCTGGGCAACCAGAGCTGCCGAGTGCAAACAGGCGGCTAACGGGCTTCCGGTTATATGTTTCGGGGCAAGGCACATCCATCCGGCAGTCGCCCCTGTGATGGAAAGGGCGGCGGTGGTAGGGGGAGCCGACGGGGCCGCTTGCATACTTGGCGCCAAGCTGCTGGGGCTCGAACCTGCAGGCACCATGCCCCACGCCCTGGTGTTGATTTTGGGCGACACGGTAAAGGCCGCAATAGCTTACAATACACACATGCCGCCCGATGTGCCCAGGACAATCCTGGTGGATACGTTTAAGGACGAGTGCGAAGAAGCCCTCAGGGTTGCCGAAGCCCTGGGCACAGAGATGGGAGGAATCCGCTTGGATACTCCGGGCGAACGCGGCGGTGTGACAGAGGATCTGGTAAGGGAAGTAAGGGCGCGTTTGGATCTGGCCGGGTTCAGCCATGTCAAGATCTTTGTCTCAGGCGGCCTGAGTCCGGAAAAGATCGCCCAGTTGGCTGCCGCGGGCGCTGATGCTTTCGGAGTGGGAAGCTACATATCCGCTGCGCCGCCCATCAACATGACCATGGACATCAAAGAGGTCGAGGGCAGGCCTGTTGCCAAGCGAGGGCGGATCCCGGGGATCATCCAAAACCCGAACCTGAAGAAGCTGATATAATGGTGGGTTGGCGGCGACAAGCGGTCGATGCCCGGAGGAAGGCCCCGGGGCTACCATCGAGGCGTTCCAGGCCCGGAGGGCCAGGTAATTATTCCATAAGCCCCTACTGCCATGCCTGCCAAGGAGATATATCTCACCAGTCGGAGCGTATGGAGAACAAATTGCCGTTCGAAGGTGGAGTTGGCAAGGGCTATAGGTTGAGGCACATCCCGTCTGGGGCCTTGCAGAGCAGCACATGCAAGGGAAGCAACCACAAGGAAGAGGAACGCCGAGAACACTATTGCCCAACCAAGGTCCTTATCCCGTTGAAACTGCAATTTGTGGCCTCCTCAGTGGTTCTAACCAGAGTATTTCCAAGAGGGCCGCATGGCTAACCGGTTGGGGCCCGGGAATCAGCGGAAAACATGACCTTCAATTTGAAAGGTATTTGGGTTACAATATGGGTGTGTCCGCAAGGACCTACGCTGAAGGGCGTTCGGCCTTGGGCGAACCGCCCACAAGTAAATAGCCATCGGTTGACTAACCACATTCAGGTGCCCGGCACGGGAGAATAGGGAAGTCCGGTGAAGCGCCAAGAGCGCAAGTCCGGCGCGGTGCCGCCACTGTAACCGGGGAGCAACCTGCCGAATCCACTGAAAGATGCGTCTTTCGGGAAGGGGCAGGGGCGATGAGCCGGAAGCCAGGAGACCTGCCTGAGTGTGCACGTCGCCTGACTTCGAGCGAGAGGAGGGGACGTTTTTATGTGCGCAAAAACCTGCACCCGGCCTGAGCCGGACTTCTGTGTACCACAGCGCTTCTGAACACTGTCACTTCGAAGACCCATGAGCTTGTTTTCGGGAGCCCCTGTGGCTGCATTTCCAAGCCTATGACCATTGGTGCAGCGTTCAACGGAAACCGGAACAAGGCCAGGGTCCCGGTACGAGGTAACAAACGAGAAGAACGGGGGTACACGAGGGATGATTTCACAAGATAACGCTGGGAAGACAAAAACCATGGCGAGGAGAGGCGTTGGCTTAGCGGCGGCCTTGGCACTGGTCCTGGGCATAGTTGCCGGGCTCTTGGGGCCGGTGCTTACCGGGTGTTCGCCACGTTCACAAACATTCACAGACGGCGTCGGCAGAACCATCGAGCTCGAGCAGATTCCTGAAAGGTTAGGCTCCATCTCGCCTGCCCACACAGAAATCCTGTTTGCCCTGGGATTGGGCGATAAAGTGGTCTGTGTCAGCAATTGGTGTAACAGGCCGGAACAGGCGCTCCAAAAGGAGAAGGTGGGGGACGCCTTCAGCCTCGATAAAGAAAAACTCGTTGCCCTAAAGCCTGACCTGGTTTTTGTCCCGGGAACGGCCGATTCACAGCAAGGGAAGGAAATTGAGGACTTGGGGATCCCTGTATACTTGTCGAGCCCGGGCAGCATTGGCGAGGCGCTTGAAGATATCAGGCGGGTGGCCAAGATCACCGGTGTTGAGGAACAGGGCAGACAACTGGCGGAGCAAATGGAGCAAGAGCTAGACGATTTGTCAGCCGAAATCGAGGCTCTTGGAAGTCCCAAGCCGTCAGTCCTGGTGGTGCTCGACCAAGATCTTTGGACGGTTGGGCCGGGCTCCTTCATGGATGACGTGCTTAGCCATGCAGGCGGGGTTAACGTAGTCCAAGATGTTGACATGCAGTACCTTCAGATAAGCATGGAAGATGTCTTGGACAAAGATCCTGACGTGATCTTGGTGACCATCCCGGAGGAGTTTATTGCAGGGCTCAAGTCCCGCCCGGGCTGGTCGGATCTGCGGGCGGTCAAAGAAGGCAAGGTGTATTTTGTGGACGGCGATCTGACCAGCAGGCAAGGGCCGTCCATCGTTGACGGCGTCAAGGAGATTGCCAGGCATCTCTGCCCGGAGTTGGCAGGTCAGGAGTCAGGCAGCTGACCTGAGGCCGGAAACGCCGGGAACCGGGGAGACCAAGGGGGTGCACGGGGTGCACAACAAAGAGAGAGCGGCCGCGCGGAAGCTCGGTCCGCTTCCGGCAACGGTTTCAGTGGCTTGCTTCATCATCTGTGTATCCTTGGGCCTATCCCTGGGTAGCGTTTCAATACCGCTCAAGGACATCATCGCATCCCTGCTGGCAGGCCCAGGTGCAGAGGATGCCCCTACCGAGCACACAATCCTTTGGACCCTCAGGTTCCCCAGAGTGCTCCTGGCTTTTGTGGAAGGAGCCTCCTTGGGGGTTGCAGGGGCGGCTATGCAGGGACTGTTCAGAAACCCCATGGCCGATCCATATGTCTTGGGAGTTTCGTCGGGCGCCTCCTTAGGCGCTGTGCTTGGGATAACCTTCGGAGCCGGGAGGGCCCTGGGGCTTTGGGCTCTCCCGGTGCTCGCCTTTGCCGGGGCCTTTGTGTCTACCGGGATCGTGTATGTATTGGCCACAAGAAACGGGCGCACTGATACGTGGACCCTGCTCTTGTCGGGGATCGCAGTGTCCAGCCTCGTCTCCTCGCTTATAGCCTTCCTCATGGTGTTTTTCAGGCAAAGGGTTGAAGAGATCGTGTTCTGGACAATGGGGGGATTGTCCAGGGCATCCTGGAAAGCGCTAGCTTCTGCTTTTCCATATGCCCTTGCCGGCGTGGGGATCCTGTGGTCCCAATCCAAGGCGCTAAACGCCTTTTCTTTCGGAGAAGAAGCCGCATTCCACATGGGGGTATCGGTGGAAAGGGTCAAACGGCGCATCCTCTGGGCGAGTTCACTGACCACGGCAAGTTGCGTTGCGTTTACCGGACCCATCGGCTTCATTGGCCTCATAGTTCCCCATGTGGTAAGGCTCTTTATAGGACCCGATCATCGATGGCTCATGCCTGTATCGGCCCTTGCAGGAGGCAATGCCCTTGTGTTGGCTGACCTGCTGGCCCGCACCATAACCCCTCCCTTGGAAACCCCTGTGGGCGTCATAACATCGCTGTTTGGAGCCCCGTTTTTCTTGTACCTGCTGGTAAAGGTCCGAAGGCGGGGGATGTGAGATGGAGGGAGCCATGATGGGAGATAGCATGATCCGAGCAGGCCTGGGTATATCGGTGAGTAACGTGCGCTTCGCTTACGATGGACACAAAATCCTGGATGACATCAAGCTGCATATACCCAAGGGTACGTTTTCGGCACTCCTGGGGCCTAACGGAGCCGGCAAGAGCACCCTCCTCAAGGTGATCTCTGGTTACCTTGAGCCACAGCAAGGCGAGGTCCTGGTATGCGACAAGCGAGTCCATTCCATGAAGGACAGAGACAGAAGCCGTCTGATAACTTACGTGGCGCCTGACTACCGTTCATCCTTTGAGTTCACCGTGGAAGAGGCGGTAATGATGGGGAGGATTCCCCATTCCGATTCCCTCATTGGCAGCTCCGCCCGGGACATTGAGGCCGCTGAACGTGCCATGCTGGCCACCAAGATAATCCACCTGCGTGACAGGCCTGTAACTGCCCTTTCTTCGGGAGAGCAGCAGAGGGTGCAGATAGCCCGGGCCATCTGCCAGGAGCCGGAAGTGCTTCTGCTGGATGAGCCCACAGCCCACCTTGACATGAGCTTCGAACTGGAAATGATGGATATACTGGGGCAACTTGTGGGACAAGGCCGAACTGTGCTCGCCGTTTTCCACGATGTGAACCTTGCGTTGAGAAACGCATCAACCCTGTTTTTCCTCAAGCAAGGTGAGTTAGTAGAGTCAATCCATCCTGACCGGATATCCCCTGAGATTATCGAAAAGGTATATGGAGTAAAGGCCCGCATTCTCGAAGACTCCGGGGGGAAGTTCCGCTGTGTGGTGCCCTATTCCCTCGCCGGCTCCACCGACACTCCCCGGGAAACACCGGAGGGCCGCTCAGGCCCCGAAACGCCTCAAGTCAACGAGGGCGGTTTCCCTGTCTGGTTGTCCTAGTCGTTTGATACTGCAAGCCTGTTATGGGAATCATGCAATTACAGGGGCTCTGGGGTTGTATGTTTCGGCCGTTCAGGGGGTGGCCCTCATCCGCAGCAGGCAGGCACGTTTAAGGCTGGAGCGCAGGAAGTCATTTGAATCCGGATACTTCAGGTTTCTCATATGCTTCCTATGCCTTGTTGTCGTCTTGCAGGGGCTCTTGCGGTTTGACTCAATCCGCCCGTTGCTCAACAAGACCATCTGGCTTGAAGGACAACCCTTGGCCAAGACCCTTAGGGGTATTGAGGAACCCATCTATACGTGGATACAGTGGCCGCCTGCCGGATACGGGTCCGGCAGCGAAGTAGGGGTTATATGCCTCAAGTTTATCGGGGATCAAAACGATTATGTGTGGGTACTGGTGAACGGGAAAACGGCCAAGAAGCTGGTTCCCGAAGACGGAGTCATACTCTGCCGGGACGGCGACCTAGTCGAGATAGTGGCAGAGAAAGGTTTGGCGAATATTGTAGTTTCAGCTGTGAGCGTGAACGTGTTATCGCCTTCCGTGGGCACCTGGGTCAAAGGGAGGGGAGTTTTGTCATTAGGACGGGCACAACTGGCCCATCCCTGATATAATCTTGTCCCGGAAGGTGTTACTGACAATGGGACATTTCCAGCCGTGCAAGGGACGAAACTCAGAGAGTCCAAGGGAACATGGGGGACGCAAGAGACTAAGGATAGCCATAGACGGCCCGGCAGGTGCCGGCAAGAGCACCGTTGCCCGGAAAGTCGCAGATATCCTCGGGTATACTTACCTCGATACGGGAGCCATGTATCGCGCTCTTGCGGTGCTTGCATTGGACCGCAACATATCTTTCGATGACCCGGAAGCACTGGGAGAGTTGGCCTCATCAGTCCGGCTTGATGCGTGTGAAGACAACGGGGTTTTCAGGGTCTGGCTTGACGGGGAAGAGTTTACCCACCTGATCAGGACTCCGGAGGCTGACCGCGCCGTTAAGCTCATATCCATGGCCCAACCTGTGAGGCGGGTGCTTGTGGAGATCCAGCGAGAACTGGCCGGTCGGGGAGGAGTGGTCATGGAGGGCCGGGACATAACCAGCGTGGTTATTCCCGATGCTGAGGTGAAAGTGTTCTTAACGGCTGATGAGACGGAAAGGGCAAGACGCCGGTGGGCTGATCTCAGGAATAAAGGAATCGACATGCCTTTTGACGAAGTATTGGCAGAGCTAAGGGCCCGGGATGCCAAGGACCTGGAAAGGGAATGGGGCAAGCTCGTCAAGGTCGATGGCGCAGTGTTAATCGACAGCACTCGCCTGACTGTTGACGAGGTTTCCCGGATCATCATCGGGCTGTGTGAGGCGAAGCAAGGGTGCTCTACAGGATAGGCAGGCACATAGCGCGAATAGCTATGAAGCTGCTGTTTGACGTACGCGTGGAAGGGAGTGAAAACATCCCCCGGCAAGGTCCCTTGGTGGTGTGCGCAAACCATATTTCATGGTGGGACCCGGTGGTTCTGGCGTGGATCATGCCTTGGCCGGTGCATTTCATGGCCAAGCGGGAACTTTTCAATAACAGGCTGTTCGCATACGTCTTGAGTAAACTGCACGCTTTTCCTGTGAGCAGGGAAAAGGCGGACGTAGGAGCCATCAGGACGGGGCTTTCGGTGCTCAGCGCAGGGCAAGTGGTAGGGATATTCCCCGAGGGCACCAGGCAAAAGACCCCTGACCAACTGGGCCCCGGACACGGCGGGGCGGCGCTGTTGGCCCTGAAGACGGGAGCTCCTGTGTTGCCTGTAGCCATAAGGGGAAGCTACGGTTTGAGGAGCGTAATCAGGGTGGCTTGCGGCGCCCCCTTTGAGATTACCCCTGGAATAGGCAAACTGGCTGCGGATGTCCAGGAAGGTTCGTTGCAGGTAATGGAGGCTATAAGAGACTTGTGGGAGACCTTGGCTCCGGATAAACGGGCATGATACAGGTTAAGTTAGCTAAACGCAAAGGTTATTGTTTTGGCGTAAGACGGGCCATTGAGATGGTGGAGAAAGCTCTTGAAGAAGGCCCTTATCCCATATGGACCCTGGGTCCGGTCATCCACAACCCGGTGGTAGTGGAGGAACTTGCCCGGAAGGGGGTAAGGATAGCCAAGGACGTCTCCCAAGTGGACTCGGGAACCCTCATACTGAGAACTCACGGCACCACTCTGGAAGAAAGGCGCAGGATCCCTCGGACTGTTCGCCTCATCGACGCCACATGCCCCTTTGTATCAAGGGCCCAGCAGGAGGCAAGCGCCCATGCAGCCGCGGGCAGGAGGGTCCTCATAGTAGGGGACAAGGATCATCCGGAAGTGAAAGGTATCTTGTCCCACGCAGGCCCCGATGCACTGTGTGTGAAAGATGCATCTGAAATCGGCGGGGCTCTTCTTGAGCACCTGGGAGTCAGGGTTGGCTTGGTTGCTCAGACAACGTCAAGAAAGGCAGACGTTGAACGGGTAATGAAAGAATTGAAGAAAAAAGGTATTTGCGTTGATGTATCGAATACTATCTGCACTGCCACTGAAGAAAGACAGCAGGCTACAAGCGAACTTGCCAGGGAATGCGATCTTGTTCTGGTAGTCGGAGGAAGGACAAGCGCAAACACAAGGCAGCTCCTGAGAATAGCCAAAGAGAACAGTGCAGAAGCTTACTTAGTGGAGTCGGCGGAGGATGTGTTGCCTGAGTGGTTCAAGGGCAAACACAGTGTGGGCGTAACAGCAGGTGCGTCTACTCCCGACCGGGTAATAAAGGAGGTTGTAGGCAAGGTGGAGGAATTGGAAAAGACCAGTTTGGAGCAAGAGATAGAGGAGGCACATGAGGAACCAGGACAGGAGCAGGCAGACGTCCGGCAGCCTGAAACTCAGGAGCAAGTTTCTTCTCAGGAACCCCAGGAAAGTCCTTCTGAAAGCCAACCTGAAGAAGAAAAGACCCCCGAACAGCTCTACGACGAAACCTTCAAGACCCTACGGGAAGGTGACATCGTAAAAGGCAAGGTAATGTCCGTAGACGAGAACGGGGCCTTGGTCGACGTGGGGTATAAGTCTGAAGGGCTTGTTCCTGCCCATGAGTTTCAGCGCCGTGGAGGTCTGGGCCCTGAACAGGTTGCTCCAGGAGACGAGATAATGGTCTATGTCCTCAGTGTAGACTCCAACGAGGGAGGCCTACGACTCTCCAAGAGGAAAGCTGATGAGGAAATAGCGTGGAAGAAGCTGGAACAAGCTTACCTAGAGCAGGACATTGTAGAAGCACCGGTCGCGCAGGAAGTAAAGGGAGGACTGGTGGTTGATGTAGGGGTGAGGGGTTTCGTCCCCGCTTCGCAGGTTGAACGCGGGTACGTAAACGACCTTTCCAAGTACGTCGGCCAGACTCTGAGGATGAAAGTGCTCGAACTGGACAGGTCCAAGAACCGGGTGATTCTATCTCAGAGGGTTGTTCTGGAGGAAGAACATGAAAGGCTCTGCAAGGAAACTTGGGAAACAATCGCAGAAGGCCAGGTAAGGACAGGAATTGTAAAAGGAATCACAGATTTCGGAGTATTCGTCGACTTGGGCGGGGTTGACGGCCTATTGCACATTTCTGAGCTTTCCTGGGGAAGGGTAAATCACCCGTCAGAGGTGGTCCGGGAAGGCCAGGAATTGGAAGCGAAAGTGCTCAAGATCGACAGAGAAAGAGGCAGGATTTCCTTAGGACGCAAGCAAGTTCTTCCTGATCCCTGGGACGATGTGGATGAGAAATATCCTGTGGGCGCTGTGGTCAAGGGTGAAGTAACCCGCACCGCGCCTTTCGGTGCTTTCGTGCAGATTGAACCTGGGGTGGAAGGGCTTGTTCATATATCCGAGATTTCCCAGCAGCATATCGCCAAGCCGGAAGACGTTGTGAACTCGGGCGATACGGTCATGGTCAAGGTGCTTAGGACCAGGCCTGAGGAGCGGAAGATCAGCCTTAGCATCAGGCAGGCGGATCAGGTACTCTTGGAGAGTAGGTCGTCAGAAGAAGACTCTGAGATCCCTGCTGAAGCGGCAGTCGAGTTATCGGCGGAAGAGGCAGAACAGCCTGCAATTGAAGAGGCCGCACAGCCGGAGGAAGTGCCAGTGGCAGACGAATCTGCTGCAAAGGCGGAATCCGAGGAGCCTTCTGAGAAAGCAGAGGCCGAGGAGGCTGTCTGTGGGGCTGTTGAGGCCGAAGAGGCCGTGGAAGAGACGGCCGAAGAGCCCGCAGAGGAGCCCGCGGAAGAGCCTGCCCAAGAGTTTGCTGAAGAAGCTGCGGAAGAGGCTGTCGAAGCGGCAGTGCCTTCCGAGGAAGGGCAAGCAGAAGCACCGGTGTGTGACGCGGTTGAGCCTGAAGAAGCTGTAGCGGAATCGGCGGAGGCACCGGCAGGGGCAGGGGAGCCTTCAGAGGAGCCTGCTGAGGAAGAAAAACTTGAGGAACCTGCTGAAAAGCGGGAGGAAGCGGCTGAAGGACAGGCGGAGCCTGAAGATCTGGGCTAAGCCAAGGTATTAGCGCCGTACCTACAAACAGGACTCGCAGGGTGAATTGACTCGCTCTGCGAGTTTCTTGTTTCCCCCATCTCGAATAATCCCCGAAAACTTCTGGAAACCATACTGCTTAAGGGGATTGCGTGTCCCGATGGAGAGGACTGCGTTCCCGGCCTGGCCCTGCATTTCAGACCGTGGCTATTGACGACCTTTAAGGGGGGAGTTGTGTGGGCTTACCTATCGGAGTGATTCTCCTGATCCTTGTGGCCATCCTCATCTATTTCGGTGTGCTGCACAGGGTCTTAGACAGGATGAGGCTGTCGGACAGGGCCGCCTTGGCTATCATCGTGGCCATGGCCGCCGGCTCATTTGTCGACGTTACGCTCCTAAGAGCGCCGGTTCAGGTACGGATGAACATCGGCGGCGGGGCGATCCCCATCATCGCGGCCATCTGGCTGATTGCCACCGCCGATGAAGCAGAAGAAAAGACCGGAAGCATCCTTACAGCCCTGGTTACAGGCGGCGTGATCTATGGGCTGTCGAAGATCCTGAGCCCTGATGAACAGTTTATGAGAATATCTCCCATGTTGGTCTACGGGATTGCCGCCGGCATCATAGCCGCGGTTTCGGGCAGATCCCGGCGTGCCGCCTTCATCGGCGGGCTGGGAGGAATGGTACTGGCTGACATCTTCCATTGGATCGAACTTGCGGTTACAGGAACGCCGGGAAGCGTGTTTTTCGGAGGAGCAGGGGCGTTTGACAGTTCGGTGATCAGCGCAATCCTGGCCGTGGGCCTTGTTGAACTGGTAGGAGAAGCCAGGGAAAAAATGGTGAAGACTCCGGGAGGTGGCCGTGAACGTGGGAATTAGCAAGAGGATGCTGGCATGGGCATTGGTGTTCGTAATAGCGGCCGCTACAGGAGTGGTATACCTGTACCGGTCTGTGATGCCCGTGGCTTCGGAAGCGCCCCCGGGCCACGCTGAACGGGAGCGCGGCTACTTCACCGTTGTGGACGAAGACGGAACGGTCATCTTTACAACAGGCCACATGGTGAGCCTGGGAGACGAGTATATCGACGAGAATGACGTGAAATACGTGGTAATCGACGTTTCAGACGACGTAGCCACGGTGAGAGCCGTGGGCAGCCTGGAGGCGCTGCCGCCCTTTCCGGTGGAACCCGTGCGCGGAGCCGCCGCCTCAAGCGGCGCCATAGGAATATACCACACCCATTCGGCGGAGTCATACGTGCCCTCGGACCATTCCGAGTCCATCCCGGGCAAGGGAGGGATAATGGATGTAGGGGCTGCCTTGGCGGAAAGGCTGACCTCCCTTGGCATAAAGGCGGTACACGACACCACGCCCCACGACCCCAACGACGCCAGGGCTTACGACCGGTCACGTAGGACAGCTGCAAGCCTCTTGAAAAAGCAAAGGCCCCTAGCCCTGTTTGACGTTCACCGGGATGCAGGCCCGGCTGAAGCTTACCTCAAAGAGTTCGACGGCAGGGAAGTCGCACGGTGCATGATAGTTATCGGCCGACAGAACCCCAAGATGCAGTCAAACCTGGAGTTTGCCAGGCGGCTTAAGGATGAAGCCAACAGGGAGTACCCGGGGCTTGTAAAAGGGATTTTCATGGGTAACGCAGATTTTAACCAGGACCTGTTCGATCGGGCTCTGCTACTGGAAATGGGTACCGAGCAGACCAGCAAGGAGGCAGCCATGAGAGGTGCGGCCTTGCTTGGTTCGGTGATCCCAAATATCCTGCCCGCTGCAGGTCCGGGCGCCGGGCCCCAAGCCCGTGGTGCAGGTAGGACCATCGGCTGGCTTCTGGGCATTGCGGTAGCCGGCATATTCGCGTACTTGTGGATTGCCACGGGCAGTTGGGAAGAGATGAAGGCGAAGATCCTTGAATGGTTCGGCAGCGGCGGGGTAAGGGTAGGAGGTGTCGGCGGAGGCAGTATTGAGGGCGTGGAAGGCGGTTCCGGCTCCGCTGCGCCAGGGCCTGACGGACCAGGGAGCGAGGTCTCGGGAACTGATATGTCGGGATCCGACGCTTCAGGCACCGATGCCCCGGGCACTGACGGGGAGGGCGTATAACAGGGACAAATGCCTCACGGTTGCTCCATAGGCCTGGGGTTGGCTATGGGGATAATGGCAAGGGTACTGCTGCTCAGGTCAGATTACCGCCAGTATCCCACATATCCCCATGGCTATGCTTCCCACCTGTTTCTGGGGATCATTGCCGCCCTGGTGGGTGCCGTGTCCGTTCCGGCCCTGATGGCGCAGGAGTGGACGGCTGTCACGTTTTTCGTTATCGTTGCCCAGCAATTCAGGGAAATCCGGAGCATGGAAAGGGACTCCCTGGAGGCTCTGGAGGAGACGCAACTGGTGGCCAGAGGATCGGATTATATAGAGAGCATCGCCAGAGTGTTTGAAGCCAGGTACTACATCGTGATATTTGTCGCCGCCTCTGCCTCATACGGGGCCGAACGGGGAGGCGCGCTCATGGGTATAGCCCTAGGCGTTTTGGCACTTATCGGCAGCACTCTTGTGGTCAAGACAGAACCCCTCGCCAGGTCAGTGGAGGTTATACCCGCTCCCTTGAGTTTCCACGGCCCTGACCTTTACGTGGGGGACATATTCATAATGAACGTGGGGTTGGAAAGCTCCCGGGAAAGCATAGCGGAACACGGAATAGGTGCAATCCTTATCCCCAAGACCGAGACTGCCAGAGACACCCTTGCGAATCTGGGGCAAAGGCAAGCCATCCTTCACGACGCGGCAGGAATCCTGGGAGCTAAGAAGGACATGGATACACCTGAATTCACCCCCATGGCAACCAGGCACATACAAACAGGGCGGGTGGGAGTGTTCATGGTCCCCGAAGAAGGGGACGTCCAACTCCTCGTCAATGTTATCAAGAGAACCCCGGTGCTCGAGTCTGCAAGGGGCCGGTCTTTGTACGGTCAGTCACCCTGACGCCCATGAAGCCGGACATTAGGTAGGTGGGACGACCATGCGGACGCCCAGGCCGGATGGTCGAGCCAGCAATGGGGAGGGGATTGTCAGCCAGGCGGCAGCGGTTCGAAAGGCGGCGGGCGGTATAAGAAGGCGGTGGTACCGGGTGCAGCCAAGTTTGGGGTGATGGATGATTGGAAATCACGTTCGGCGGCATAATCCTGTGCGCCCTCACTGATGACGGGGAGAAGATCAGGGATATTCCCGCCTTTATCGTGAAAGATGAAGCCGCCCGGCAAGAAAAGGCCAGGCTTTTGTCTCGGATCCTGAAGGCGGCGGTTCACGACGTGGGTGACGACGTGCTAATAGTGGTGAGGCACTGACGGGGCATAAGGCAACCGATGGAACGCAAGGCAACGGTACTAATGGGACGGAACAAGGATGCAGTTTTGAGAGCCTTGGAGCAGCGAGGCATAGGCGCCGGGGAAATCACATGGGGCAAGCGCGGGCTTGTGGGTAGGAGCGACAAGCTGATTGTAGCGTGGGGGATAACCCCTTCACCTATAGCTTACCGGGCCTTGGGGTCCATGCTAAACCTCTACTTGGGGGAGGCTCTGCCGGGTCCGCGGATATTTTACGTGTGCTACGCAGGCACACACTCTTCAGTGATCGCGTCATTGATGCATCTGGGGATGATCCGGCCTGAGGACATCAGTGCCCGCGGGCCTCAAGTGTTGTCTTGGATGCCGTATTTCGACAGGCGGACAACAGCTGACATTGGTGTACCGGTACTGCTTGGCCGTGATGAGAGTGGCTCCGAAGTATATGCCCTTGGTACCGGCTGGCTGGGCCGTAGGCTGGAGCTGTGCCTGTGTGATGCCGTAGAGGTTGCCTGCCCGGATGCCCGGGCATGTTTTTGCAGCGTCAGAGGGTTTCTAGACTTGCCTGCGAGGATAGGAGGGTTCTTGTCCCGCAGGCTCAACCTTGTGATGCCCGGGCGCAGTCTCATCTCACGCTCTCTGTCCAAGCAGGCCAGGGCGCTGTATCGGGCAACCCGGTATTGTCTTGACCTCTCCTCAAAGTGGAAGGATAATGAGAATCACAGCGAAGGGGAGGTTATTTGGATTGACGGTTCAAGGCAAGGGAGGGCAGGTGTACCGGGTTGAACCCGGGAGCCTGGCCGAGTATCTCGGGATAGCGCCCGGAGACCTTATGTCCGCAGTCAACGGACACATACTCAGGGACGAAATCGATTTCCGCTTTCACAGTGCAGGTGAGTACATTACCCTTGACGTGGTCAAGGCAGACGGGACCGAGCAACGCTTTGAGGTTGAAAAGGACCCTGATGACTTGATGGGCCTATCCTTCGTCAATCCGGTTTTTGACTCCATCAAGACGTGCAACAACAACTGCTGTTTCTGTTTTATCTCTCAACTTCCCCCGAGGATGCGCCGGGCTTTGTACGTCAGGGATGACGATTACAGACTGTCGTTTCTCTTTGGAAACTTTATCTCCCTGACCAACCTGTCTGAGGACGATTGGAAGCGCATAGGTGAGCAGCGGCTTTCGCCTCTGAGGATATCCCTTCACACAACAGATCCTTGTCTCAGGGCGCACCTCATGGGCAATCCCGAAGCAGCCCGGGCCATGGAATACCTGAGAAGGCTCAAACACATGGGTATCCAAGCCCACATCCAGATCGTGCTCATGAGAGGGATAAACGACGGGGACAAACTGGTTGTCACCCTCAGTGACCTGGAAGCTTTGGGAGATACTATCCTGTCGGTGGGTGTGGTCCCGGCGGTCTACACCAAGTACCGAAAGGAGCCGCCATCGCAGGTGGGAGACGCTGACTGGGCAAGGGAAACCTTGGAAATCATCGAGGCCTATGGGAAAAAGATGTACGAGCGAAGGGGGCTACACTGGGTATACGGCGCCGACGAGTTCTACCTGGTTTCAGGCAAGCCTTTCCCGGACTACGACTATTACGATGATTTCCCTCAATTCGAAAACGGCATCGGGATTGTGGCGGATTTCCGGGAAATTCTCAGAGTGCTCGTGTCTCGGAAACGGCCTGGGTCCGACGGAGAGCTTGGGGACGAAAGGCCCATCGGCCGGACAACCCACGGTATCCTGCGGTGCGATGAATCACAAGGCACAGGTAGTCCCCATGGTGCAGGCGGTCAACGGGGTATGATCCTGGCAATTACAGGGCACATGGCCTACCCTGAAGTTGTAGCCGCCGTGGAAGCCCTGGGTCTGGAAAACAGGATTTCGGTGTGCAGGGTGAGAAACACCTTCTTCGGCGATGCGGTTACGTGCGCAGGACTTCTCACAGGCCGGGACATTTTGTTGGCTATAATGGAACTTAAGCAGGCCGGCCAGGAGTATGAATCGGTGCTGATCCCGTCGTATTCGGTGTTTGAAGATAAACTCCTGGACGACATGACGGTAAGCAAGTTGAGCGAAGACACAGGATTTCCTGTGCAGGTGGTTGCGCCATCTCCCGTTAGCTTGCTGGATGCAGCATCCGGGTGTTTAGGAGGGTAGATGACGTGGATTATGTTGTGGCTATTGTGGGCAGACCCAACGTGGGCAAATCGGAGCTTTTCAACCGGATGGCAGGCGCCAAGGCATCCATTGTCCACAGTCAAAGGGGTGTCACGAGAGCCCGGCTTTACGCATCTTGCAGCTGGCAGGGGGAAGCTTTTACCCTCTTGGATACAGGCGGGGTCGACCTATCTTCATCCAGCGAATTGGCGGCAGCCATAAGGGTTCAGATTGAACAGGCCATCGAAGAGGCCGACCTGCTGCTATTCGTGGTAGACGCCAGAGCAGGGCTTATGCCCGAGGATGGAGAAATAGCGGACATCCTCAGGAGAGCGGGGAAGCCGGTCTTGGTTGTAGCCAACAAATGTGATGCCCCTGGGTACGCACACATAGGGGCTGAGTTTTACACCCTTGGCTTCGATGAGGTGCTGCCTGTTTCAGCAGCTCACGGCCTGGGGGTGGGGGACCTGCTTGACCGGGTAGTAAAAGCCAAACAGGAAGTCGCCTTCCGCCAAACCAAGTTGAGCCACTCCATACCGGAGGAATCGACGCCGGAGAAGGCTGCGCCGGAGGAAGCTACGCCCTTAGCTTATGTGGCTGAACCGGAAACACGAGAAGAAGCGGGGAAAGGCGAAGAAGGCCTGCAGGATGAGGCCGTCACGGAACCTATCAGGGTGGCGATTGTAGGCAAGCCCAATGTGGGCAAATCGTCACTGGTCAACCGGCTTAGCGGCCGGCCGAGGATGACCGTGTCTTCAATGCCCGGCACCACAGTGGATGCGGTGGACATAACGTTTACGTATGACGACACACAATTTGTGCTGGTGGATACGGCGGGCATGAGGCGGCCTGCAAGAATCGGTACAAAGCTGGAATCATTGGCGGTAGGCAGGGCCTTGCGGGCAGTCAAGAGGTGCGACATTGCCATATTGATGCTGGACGGGACGGAGCTGCCCGCAGCACAGGACCGGAGAATAGCGGGGTACATCCGTCGCAACCTCAAAGGCTCCATCTTGGTGGTAAACAAAGTGGACCTTGGGCTTTTCGACGGCATGTCTGAGGAAGGGTACGCCCGGATGGCCAAGATCCGCTGCAACCCTGTTTGGTACTCCAATGTGGTCTTCACCTCGTGCGTCACAGGGCAAGGGATGGATCTGATTTTGCCTGAGGTCTTGAGGACCTACAAAGAGTACAACAGGAGGATTGGCACTTCGATCCTCAAGCAAGAAGTAGACAGGATCGCCGATTTCAGCCCGCCTCCCAGGGATGCCAGGATATTTTACTGTACCCAGATAGGCACAAAGCCGCCTCAAATAGTGTTTTTCGCGAAAGATCCTGACAAAATGCCCGATTCATACGTGAGATATCTTGAGTCTGAAATCAGAAGACGGTTCGGGTTTGACGGCGTGCCCATTGTGATGGAGTTCCGCCCCCACAGGAGGAGGGTAAGGAGAAGGTGACAGGCAACTGGCCTTTGTTGTTGTGCATGTGCCTGGTTGGATACTTGGCAGGCTCAATCCCGTCGGGGGTGTTGATATCCAAACTGGCGGGCGTAGATGATATTATGTCTCTGGGGAGCGGCAACACGGGAGCAACCAATGTGTTCAGGGTGTTGGGGCCAAAATACGCCCTGCCTGTGCTGGCCATTGACATCCTGAAAGGAGCTTTGCCCACATATTTCGCCCTAGACATGCTGGACATGGGTAAGGCAGAAGCCCTCGCGGTGGGGGTTTGCGCAATCCTAGGCCACAATTGGTCGGTGTTCTTGAGGTTCAAAGGCGGAAAGGGGGTTGCGACCACGGCAGGGGCAGCCATAGTGGTATTCCCTAAGCTCCTTAGCGTGGGCTTGGTTGTGTTCATAATTGCGGTAGCGGTGTCCCGGTACGTCTCCTTAGGCAGCCTGCTGGGGGTTTGGACAGCCTTTGGGTATTCGCTCTTGCCCGGGTTTACCCCATTTGACAGGTGGGCGGTATTCGGGCTGGCCGCCGTGGTCACTTACAGGCACAGGGCTAACGTACAAAGGCTGCTTGCGGGAAAGGAATTGAGACTAAGGTTTGGCCGGAGAGGGGACACAGGTTGAAAGGCAAGCGAGGGAACAAGGCATGCATTATAGGGGCAGGGGCTTGGGGAAGCGCCATGGCGGTGGTGCTCAGTGATAACGGATATGATGTTACCTTGTGGGCCAGAAGCGAAGCCACCGTGAGATGTTTTGAGGCAAACAGAGGGGTACCCAGGCTGCCCGGAACTGCCTTGCCTGAGAATATCGCCGTCACCACCGACGTAGACCAAGCGTTGTCAGGCGCATCCTTGGTTGTATCGGCCATCCCTTCATCCGCCTTGGGTCAGGTAGCCCGGGAGATAGCGGGACGTCTGCCGGATGATGCTCTTGTGGTTACCGCTACCAAGGGATTCGACCTTGAGACCTTGAGAAGGCCGTCCCAAGTGTGGATCGACGCCAACCCTTCCCTCAAACACAGGATGTGCGTGATCTCAGGCCCGAATTTTGCGGCGGAGATCGCCCAAAGGCTTCCTGCGGCCACGGTTGTGGCGGCTTCAGAAGAATCAACCAGGCTCGCAGTGCAGCATGCTTTCATGACCAAGTACTTCAGGGTGTATACGCATGTAGACGTCACGGGAGTGGAGATAGGCGGGGCCCTCAAGAACGTGATTGCCCTGGCGTGCGGGATGGCCCAGGGCATGGGCGCAGGTTACAACATCCAGGCGGCGATTATCTCAAGGGGTATAGCAGAAATAAGCAGGCTCGGAGTTGCCTTGGGAGCGCAACCCCTGACCTTTTCCGGGCTTTCAGGCCTGGGTGATCTGGTGTTGACTTGCACCGGGCATCTCTCCAGGAACCGCCAGGCAGGGATTGCCGTGGGCCAGGGCGAGTCAATTCACGGTTTTCTTGCCAGGACAGGCTATACCGTTGAAGGGCTCGAGACCGTGAAGGCGGCCACGCAACTCTCAAGTACTTGCGACGTGCAGATGCCAATCACAGATGTGGTATACAGGATTCTCTACGAAGGACTTCCACCCCACAAAGGGCTTTATGAGGCCATGAGCCGGGAACGCAAACCCGAAGTTGAAGAGCACTTGCTGAAGTTCCTGGCTTGATCCTCGCCGGCTATCATTGGGCCTGATTATGACTCTTACCTCTACGCCAACTCGAGTTCTAATTCGGCTTTGTCCCTCATATCCATTTATGAATTGCCTATTACGGTTGCCCGGACTTCCACCGGTTCGGAATCAAGTCCCAGGGTAGCTTGGCATATAGATATTGTGAGCGTCCTCTCAAGGAGGGAGAGTCAGGTGGAGAATTTCGACATTTTCCGGGATATTGCTGAGCGCACAGGTGGCGACATCTACATCGGAGTAGTCGGCCCCATGCGGGTAGGGAAGTCCACCTTTATCCGTAGGTTCATGGAACTGTTCGTCATTCCCAACATTACCGATGCCTACGACAGGCAGCGTACCACAGATGCCATGCCTCAAGCAGGTGCGGGTAAGATGGTGATGACGGTCGAGCCCAAGTTTGTGCCTGAAGAAGCGGTGCCCATAGATCTCAAGGAGAACCTCTCCCTGAATGTCCGGGTGATCGACTGCACCGGATATCCGGTAGAAGGTGCGCAAGGATACATCGAAGGCGACGAAACGCGGATGGTCAGGACCATGTGGTTTGAAGAGCCTATCCCGTTTGTCGAGGCCGCGGAAATCGGCACGGAGAAGGTGATTAAGGATCATTCCACCATCGGGATAGTGGTTACCACTGACGGCACAATCGTCGACATTCCCCGGGAAAACTACGTGGAGCCGGAAAGGAAAGTGGTTGAAAAGCTTCAGGAGATCGGCAAGCCCTTTGTCATAGTGCTGAACTCCACGGACCCTTATTCAAAGCAAGTATCGGACCTTGCCACAGGCATGGAAGAAGAATACGGCGTCCCTGTGATTCCGGCAAACTGCTTGGAACTTACCCACGACGACATCATCCTAATAGTAGAGCAAGTGTTGTACGAGTTCCCGGTGACGGAGGTGACCGTCAGGATTCCCAGGTGGATTCAGATGCTGAGCTCAGCCCATTGGTTGAAAAGCACAATCCAGGCAAACATAAACGAGGCGGTGGCCTCAGTGAAGAGGATCAGGGACATCGATTCGTGCGTCATGGCACTGGGGGTGTCCGAGTATGTGGACAGGGTTGACGTTGAACAGGTCAAGATGAGCACAGGCACGGCTACATTGAGGCTGGAAGCCACAGACGAAGCCTTTTTCAGAGTGGTCAGCGAACGGGTGGGCCAAAACGTCTTCGACAAAGGAGATCTCCTGGGAATCCTCGGTGAACTGGTTGCGGCCAAGAAAACCCATGACCGGTTTGCGTTGGCCTTGCGTGAACTGGAGGAAACCGGATACGGGATAGTAGAGCCTACCTTGGAAGATATGCAGTTCGAAGAACCCGAGATGGTGCGACAAGGCAGAAATTACGGTGTCAGGCTGTCTGCCAGGGGGCCGGTGATCCATCTTATCAAGAGTGAAGTAGAGGCTGAGGTAAGCCCCCTGATAGGTTCAGAGGAGCAGGGACTGGAGCTTGTAACGTACCTGATGGAGAAATTCGAAGACGATCCAAAGAAGATTTGGGCCACCGACTTGTTTGGCAAGTCACTACAGGAAATCGTGATAGAGAATGTGTCAGGAAAGGTCGACAGGATGCCCGAGAACGTGAAGGCGAAGATGCAGGAGACCATAACCAGGATTCTCAATGAGGGCTCGGGAGGGCTTATCTGCATCATTCTGTGATACTGCCGTACCCGTGAATGCCGGAGGTATGGCAAGACCACACCGGATACTTGGAATACAGGGATGCTGCCCATACCGCGGTGACCGATGGCGGAATGAACGCCGGCGTGCCTGTCGGGGAGAGTGGCTAGGAACGGCGGAAGCCTTGGAGCTTCCGCCGATTTGCTTGGCCGGAAGGATTCTTGGACGCCGTTTGTAGAAACTGTACAAGAGCTCTATAACTCGCAGCGGCAGCTTTTGCAGCCTACATTGGACTCAAATACAGAAGAAAGGAGCATCATGCAATGCGCTATGATTTTGACAAGGTCTATGATCGAAAAGCTTATCTTGCCAGCAAATGGTGTGTAGAACAGGTTTTCGGGCGCGAAGGCGTGCTGCCCTTGTGGGTGGCTGACATGGATTTCAGGGTGGCTGAGCCTATCCTAACTGTCTTGAGGGAACGGTTGGAGCACCCTATATTCGGATACACCATGGTTAGCGAGGGCTTTTACGATTCGGTTATCCGGCGTCTGGAATCCAAATATGGGTGGAAAGTCGAAAAAGAATGGATGGTTATCACCCCCGGGGTTATGCCCGCGGTAAATGCGGCTGTCTGCGCATTTACCGAGCCCGGAGACAGGGTGGTGTTGCAGAGCCCTGTATATCCGCCGTTTTGGTCAGCCATAAGCGATAATAAGCGTGAGTTGGCCGTTAACCCGTTGAAGCTTGCTGACAACCGCTTTGAACTTGACTTGGATGATTTCAAGAACAGGTTCGAGCGAGACGGCGCAAAAGCCTTCATCCTGTGCAACCCCCACAATCCGGGCGGCCGCGTGTGGACCAAGGAAGAACTCACAGCCATGGGGGAGACGGTCATCGGCGCCGGCGGGGTCGTGATCTCCGACGAGATTCACTGCGAGCTGATCCTGAAAGGGCATTCTCACGTTCCCTTTGCGAGCATATCTGAAGAGTCTGCGATGAACTCAATCACTTGTTTTTCCCCAAGCAAGACCTTCAATATCCCCGGCTTCCACACGGCCGTGGCTATCATTCCCAACGAGGCCCTCAGGCAGAAGTTCAATGAGACCCGAGGCAGGCTTATGGGCGCTCCCTCCATTCTCGCCCTGATTGCAGCGGAGGCTGCGTTTAGGCACGGAGATGAATGGCTTGAGCAGGTGCTGGCATATATTGAGAGCAACATCGATTATGCCGTAGGCTATTTCAACAAGAACATACCCGAGGTTATCCCGATGAGGCCTGAAGCTACTTATCTCATCTGGTTGGATTGCCGGAACTTGGGCATGGAGCATGATGAATTGAGAAGCTTCTTCCTCGATGATGCCCGCGTCGGCCTAAACGACGGTGCTGCCTTCGGGCCTGAAGGCAAGGGTTTCATGAGGCTCAACGCGGCGTGCCCCAGGGTTATTCTCGAGGAAGCCCTCGTCAGGATCGAAAAGGCGGTTAAGGTTCTGCGCAAGAGGTGAGGCAGGCGTATAGGAGGACGTCCCAAGCTGGCGGTGGCTGGCTTGGTGTGCATTAGGCCTGTTACAGAAAGCGGAATGCAGGTTCTCCAAAGGTCTGCGTCTCAACGGCAAGAGGCCGGGAAGGGCGGCAATCCGGCCGCGGTCCCGGCCTCGATATTGAGCCCAGGCTGGGGGCAGCGGTAGCTTCTGCCTACATGCCGATGCATGCTCAGCGTTCATAGGCTAAAGGGCAGGCCGATGATGGCTCAAGTATAGGCCAAGCATGTCTGGATACACCCTAGCTGTGCTTGGGTTCCAGCAGGCTGCATTCCCTGTGCAGCTCTCTTAGGTCCCAGTGGTTCCTGCTGTATATTGTGTACGCTGTGTTTCTCAGCTGTTGAGCCCGGGTTATGTCCCCTGTTGCTTCCAGCAAGTTGCAGAGCCACAAGGCTGCACACGCAATGTCCCGCTGCGATTCCTGTTGGTTGAAGATATCCAGAGCCCTCGATGCCATGGTTCTGGCGCGTCCATATATACCCTTTGGTTTCTCTATGCAAGCCTTAAGCAGGAACACCCAGCCAAGTTCGGTTCTGTTGGTTCTGCCTAGCTTGTCGGTGATGTTTTCCAGAAGTGAAGCCGCTTCTTGGATGCGGCCTTCCCGTATGTGCACCTTGGCGATCTCAACTCCTGTGCAGGCCCACCTGTTTTCAAGGCCGCAGCCTTTGAACACTTGAGCGGCCTTCTCCAGATACTGGAGGGCTGCGTTGGGACGATCTTCCCGGTAGTAGATCATCCCCAGATTATGGTAGGCGATAGCGAGGTCTTCCCGGCCGTCTTCAGGAGCCCTTTCTATCGACGATTCATAGTATCGTTTAGCCGCTTTCCAGTTCCTGCGCTTGAACTCAATAAGCCCAGACAAGAGGTCCGCGTTAAACGTCAATCTGTCGGCTTCATGAGGCTTCTGTTCTTCGACCCACTTACGGGTTTGATTGAGGTAGACTTCGGCCTGGCTTGTCTTGCCTTGGGCGAAACATGAGGTAGCCAAGTTCATCAGGAGACGGCCGTAGTTCGGAGAGATGACGCCGGATGCATCCAATCCCTTCTTGTACCATGAATCTGCCTTGGCATAATCGCTGTCCAAGTGGATGTTGCCCATGACGAGACAAGTATAGACGAGCATGTCCTCGGCTTGAGCTTCCAGGAACACCTGAAACGCATGGTTGCCCATGGCGTCGGCTCCGTCGAAGTCTTTGTTCTCTGCAAGGGCCTGGGCGCACTTGCAAAGACACTTGCCTCTCTCTCTCGGATTGTCAAGCATCCCATAGGCCAGGGACAGTTCGTGCCATGTCTTGGCTGCCATGTCCCAGGCTTTGCGGTCTTGGTAGCCTTGAGCCGCTTGTCTGTAATGGGGAAGGGCCCTTGAGGTCAACCCTGCCTTGACCAGTGTTCGGCCGAGTTCCGCAAAGAACCCCGGATCGTCATCAGGGTGAAGCTCCATGGCTGCAGCCAGATCAGAGTATAAGAGACGCAGCTTGTCTTGAGTGTATTGGGAGGGGAGTACCCCCTTGAGGCTTCGCTTCAGCCGCACGCGGTTGCCCCGGACATCTTCGGCCACTGAAATCAGGTCCAGCGCTATGAGTTCCTCTATGTGCTTCTGAAGTTCCCCGTCCTCCATGTGGCAAAGCTGCCTGACCCACTCAATCCGGGCGTTGTTGCCTGCCAGGGAACATGCGAGAAGCACGGTACGCTGCTCCGGCGTCAGGTTCAACAAGCGGTCTTCACGCAGATTGCTTTGGTCCGATTCGGATTTTTCAAGATGCTCCAGCACCATGGTGAAGTACTTTTTGATCGAGCGTGCCTCCTGGTCAGACAAGGCGGCAAGAGCCAAGTAGAAGGGGATCTCCACGGAGTACAAACTTGTTTGCTCAACGAAGGCGTGGATTACGCTCTTAACCTCAGCCCTCAGCGGGTCCTCAATGTAGGGTTGCGCATCGCCGGTGTCTGCGAACGCAGGGAACTCAGAGTATAGCTGAGAGATGGGTACGCCGAAAAATGCTGCAATCCGATCCTTGTACTTGTCTCCAAGGTTCTTTCGCGTCCCGTTTAGAACCAGGGATAGGTAGGATTCGGACAAGTCGATTTCCTTGGCCAAGTCCTTGAGCCTCAGGTTTCTTCGGTCTAAGAGGGTCTTGACATTCTGTGCGAATATTTCCAGAGAAGACAAACTTATCCTCCTCATTCGATAAAATGCGTTCATTCATGATCGCCCGGGCATCTGAACCCGGCACATAGGAGGCAGGCGTATGGAAAGCAGGCAGAGACTCTTTGGGACGAAGGCCGGGAGATGGGACCAGGATTTCCGGCTTTGGATTCCTGGCTGGTTTCTCCCAGCCTTCTTCGGGTCTATGCTTGATGTTTGACGTTTGCCCGGCTGTGTTTAGTATATGTTAGACGTAGATTGCAATGGGATCGAGCCGGTTCGGCTTCGGCGGCGGAAGATCCTCCACCGGCGGAAGCGGCCGGGGCAGCTGAGGCCCGCTGGTTTGGTATTGGTTGTGATTGTGCCTGTCCAGGGCAAGGGCTCCACCAAATCCCAAGCTGACAACAAGAGCCAGGCAAACTATGAGGTGAAGGCCCCTCTTCATCCGGTTCACCTCCACGGTATGACATGGAAAACCTACATGAGGTTTTCCTGAAGCAAAGCTCGCTTCGCTGAGGATTGGTTCGTGTCTGGTAGGATGCCTACTGGAAAACCCACCGTCAGAAAAAGAAGGCACCAACAAACTTCGTTGATGGTGCCTTTAGAGGTGGATGCCGGCTGAGTACACGGCCGATTCTTTGGACGATATGGTAATTCTACCAGTAGTCGTATATTCCTTTGTAAGCTCGTTACATGCTTGCCAAACCCTGCCAAATAATTGGTCCATTGATCTATTGGCATAAGGTTCCATAAGTATTTCGTAAGATATGGAGAGAATGTTTACTATAGGTCAACTGGATTAACCCCACTGCGGAGATTATGTAAACCTAGTATCGGAAAATATTCTCTGGGTTAAAGCAGATTAGCCTTTATGTGCTCTACCAATTTACTCAGGACGATCCCTGCTTTGTCATGAATCACTATTCTTGCTGCTCGGTCGTATGGAGTAGGCTCCAGATTAACGATGGCAAGCTGTCTTGCCAAGGAGGGAAGGTAAGAAACCGGCGCAACCTGGAGGCTGGAACCTACAACCAGCATCAAATCGGCTTGCTGAGCCTCCTGGATCGCTTCTTGGAAAGACGGCGGCATGGGGTCGCCGAAGAACACCACATCGGGCCTTAGCGTACCTCCGCATCGGCACTTAGGAGGTATCTCGCCCCTTGACGCTGCGTCTACCAAGAGGTCAAAGGAGGTCTTTGCCCCGCATCGGAGACAACTGCAGGTCCGCAGGTTGCCGTGCATCTCCAATACCCTTTTTGAACCCGATTCGTAGTGCAGCCCATCGATGTTCTGGGTGATGACAGCCTGCACCAGCGACCTTTGTTCCAGCCATGCCAGAGCCTTATGGGCCGCGTTGGGCTGTTTACCCCGCATGGTGTTTAGCAGTTCAAGCCCTTCAGTGTAGAAGAGCTCCGGTTCATAGTAGAGGGTGTCAAGACTGAGGAGTTTCATGGAGTCGAGCTTCTTCCACAGCCCTCCGGAACCCCTGAAATCGGGAATGTCGCTCTCGGTTGAGACCCCTGCGCCTGTTAACACCACTGTGTATCTTGACTGTCTGAGGGTGTGTGCCAGATCCCCTATGGCAGAAGTCACCGCAATTTCCACCTCTCTCTACCTTGGGCTGGCTTTTTAACTTCCGTCATCTGGTCCAGCCTGCTAAGCCCGTTCTCATCGCTGTGGGAGGTTGCCGTTGAATGCCCGGCTCGAACTGCTTCCGAGGAAATTGTTGATCCTTGCGCGTCGGGCTTGTCGGACCGGGCAGGTTCACAACCATATGGCTGAATCTGCGCCATTTTTGTCGGCAGGATTTGCTTCTATTTCTATTCTTACGCAAAGACCGGTTTGGCGCAAGGTTACCGGGGATGCCGTACAATTTCGTTCTGAGTGGGTAGGAAAGTAGGGCGCGATGAAATATGATTAGAGTGCAAGAGAATGCGAGGTGCGTGCTGCGAGGGAGGATCCCGGGTTTTCTCATGAAGAGATTCCAGGTTGGAATAAGCCTTCAGGCTCATGGGATGAGCTGCGCGATGCAACTGACTTGTGCAATACAGCGGGCCGGCTCAACATGGTGGAGCTATGAAAAACAATGAACCTGTCCAATACAGCAGGCCTGCGCAGTACAGGCATGGGCAGTGCTGAAGTCGGGCGGGATACTGAAGACAGCCCCAGGGAGGAAAGGATATATGACCGCTGCCGCGCAAGGCTTGCGGGGGTGCTCTCATCGAAGCTTCCTTCCAAGTGCCAAAAGGCAAGAGAGGTATTGTTCCTCCTGCCGGATCTGGCTGTCCTGATTTTCCGCCTGCTCAAGCACCCGAGGGTGCCTGCCAGGGCCAAGGTCAAGTTAGGCCTCGCCTTTGCTTACCTTGGCTTGCCGGTGGACGTTCTTCCTGACTTCGTGCCCGTCTTGGGGCAACTGGATGACTTGATAATAGCCACAACCGCAGTTCACAATATTCTCAAGACTACTCCTGAAGAGGTGGTACGGGAGAATTGGTCAGGTTGTTTAGATGTGCTTGAAGGAGTACAAAGGGTATTGGATATGGTTTCCGATATCATGGGCAACAGGCTCACGAGAATGATTATAAGGGGATGTGTGCGCAGATAGCGCAGGCAACAACTAACGTGCAGTGCAGGCAGCAAGAGGCAGTCGGTGCCGCCGGCGGCAGGCCGGTGCTGATAGCAACCGGTGCTGGTAGCAGCAAGCCGGTGCCGCCTGCAGGAAGGGGGCGCCCAGGATGATAGTCGTAACCGGAGCCACAGGACATATAGGAAATAACCTGGTGAGAGCTCTTGTAAAGAGAGGTCACCGGGTAAGGTGTATGGTGCTCCCGGGAGAGAGTCTGGTTCCCCTGGGGGGACTGGACGTGGAAATCGTTGAAGGGGATGTCCGGGACATTGAATCCCTGTACAAGGCATTCGATGGCGCACAACTCGTGTTCCACCTTGCGTCCATCATAAGTTTGTTGCCGGGCAACGAAAAACTTCTTGAAGAGGTAAACGTTAAGGGTGCGAGGAACGTTGCCGAGGCTTGTCTGAAGACTGGAGTCAGGCGGTTGGTGTATACCAGCACCATCCACGCCCTGGTAGAGCCACCCATCGGTCAGGTTATTGACGAATCCATGCCGGTGGATCCTGAACGGATGTCCATGGCCTACAGCAAGTCCAAGGCCAGGGCAACCCTTGGAGTGCTCGAAGTGATAGGGAAGGGCCTGGACGCAGCAATAGTGATGCCGACCGGAGTGATTGGGCCGTATGACTTCAGGCCTTCTGCCACCGGACAGATGCTGCTTGATTACGCTGCAGGCAAGATTCCCGTGAGGATTGACGGCGGTTACGACTTCGTGGACGTAAGGGACGTAGCGCAGGGCCATATACTTGTTGCTGAGAAGGGAAGGACAGGAGAGAGATATATACTGTCCGGAGAATGGATTTCCGTGGACGAGATCCTGCAAGAGGTCTCAAAGGCGACCAGGGCTCCGTTCCCGCGCTGGAAGATACCTGCAGCGGTGGCGTCGGCCGCAGCTTACCTGGTCACCTCCTACTGTATGCTGACGGGAGCCAAGCTGCTGATAAATCGAGACACAGTCAGCACCCTGAGGGGCAATTCCCTGATTTCGTCCGAAAAAGCCCGCAGAGAACTTGGATACACGTCCAGGCCGATACGGGAGACGATCAGAGACACGTTGGAATGGTTTAGAGGGCGCGGGTTGCTAAAGACCTGGTGAGCAAGGCCTGGTCATACATTGAGGACGTGGAGGAGGCCAGGGCGCTGGTTGCTCAGGGCCTTATCAGTAAGGCCTGGCCGGAAGGTCCGCTGAAGCAGACCAGGGAGGTTATGAACTCGGAGGTTATACATGCTTACAGGACAACTGCTTGAACTCGTATTTGAGTCTGCAAGCATCCAGCGGTGGAATGACCACATGAGGCCGCCCCAGGGGTTTACCGAGCTGGACAAGCAGGCCCACAAGATGATGTACGCATATGTGTTGGGCAAACTCGAAGAGGATTCAGGCTCAGGGCTTGACTTCGACTGGGTAAGGCTCATCGAAGGCGGGCTGTTCGAATTCTTGCACCGGATCAAGCTTACTGACATTAAGCCTCCGTTGTTTCACAAACTCATGGAAGAGAAAGGGCCTGAGATCAACCAGTGGGTACTTCTGCAATACGAAGAGGTCCTGAGCCAGGTCAACCGGGGTCTGTACACACGGTTCCGGGAGTACCTCATGGATGAGGAGTACGGTTTCGCCGAAAAGGAGATACTTAAGGCATCCCACTACCTGGCAACCCAATGGGAGTTCGCCCACATATACAGGCTCAATCAAGGCTTGTACGGGCTTGAAAACGAGAAGGCGAGCATAGAAGGCAGGCTCAAGGAACACGGCTGCCTGGCGGGAGTGCGCTCCTTGGGTGTGGACACCAATATCCGGAATTTCATGGACCTTGTAGGCCAGCTCCGGTTCCAACAGCGCTGGGGGCATTCGCCCAGGATACCCCAGACTTCTGTGCTTGGACACGTGCTTGTGGTGGCGGTGATTGCCTACTTCGCATCCCTCGACCTCAAGGCGTGTCCCAAGCGGCTTTACAACAACTATATGTGCGGGCTGTTTCACGACCTTCCGGAAGTCTTGACCAGGGATATCGTGGCTCCTGTCAAGCGGTCCATCCCGGATCTGGATAAAATCATCAAGAGCATTGAGTCTGCGTGGTTCGAGGAGAGAATCTACCCCCTGTTGCCTGAGTCGTGGCACGATGAGATAAGGTATTTCGTTGAGGATGAATTCCGAGACCGCATACGGGTTGACCGAAAGCGGCTCAACACGAAAATCACTCCCGAACACAATGAAGACTGCTACGATCCCCTGGACGGGACCGTGATAAAGGCGTGCGACCAGCTTGCAGCCTACGTAGAAGCGTTTCTTTCAATACGGCACGGGATCCGTTCCAAGCACCTCAAAGACGGGCTTTTCATACGCCACAGGTATGAAGGCGAGAAGGGGATAGTGTCGGGAGTGGATTTTGGCCCCGTGTTTGCGTATTTCAACCCGGAGGAACTCGGTTTGTGAAAACCCATTCGTTAAGTGAGCTCAAGTGAGTATGAGAAACGAGATAAACTCACTAACAGAAAGAAGGTATTGTGCATAACCGCATTTTGATGTACTCTACCAGCAAGGGAAGCACATACCTTCTCATGCTCAGGCTGCTGAAGAAGCACAAACCGAGTTGGCAAAGCACAAACGGAAAGGAGGAGATCATGGTCCGGAGTCTTAGATCAAGCAATTATCGGTGGAGTTACGTAGTTTCCGATGCCTTCTTCGTTGTCGGAATCACACTAGCATCTGTCGGGGCTTTAGCTGCAGTAGACAACACGGGCTTTTTTGATCTAGTGCGCTACAGCAGTAGGCGTTTTATGGACCTACTGTTGAACAAGTCTACGCGCCCAAATGTCCTCACAGGTGGCTTTGCGACCTATGTGCACCGCTCACGGCGCAAGCACGAGGTACGTTATCCTCTGCTGATTGGAGCGTTTTTCTTGTTTTTGTCACTGATGGTCGCTTTACTGGCTTCTTAATCGCAGAGCTTTACAAAGCTTATTGGGAGGTTCTATGATGCGGACAAGAGTAGCTCTGATAGCCATAGCTGTCATAATGAGTCTTCTAGCCGGATGTACACAAGAACAGGAACCCGAAGTGCAACTTCCAAAGGCGTTGTATCTCCCTTCACTAAGAGCCGCTGCCACTGCCAATATCCACTTGGGAGGCCTTGACGCGGACGGAGAAATCACCAATCTGATTACAGGAACTCTGTATACTTGGATGCCTTTGCCTGACAGATCAGGAACAGCTCTTGTGCCTGAACTGGCTGGCGGAGAGCCCATAGATGTATCGGGAGACGGCACAGAATGGCACGTTAAAATACGTGAAGATGCCAAATGGGAAAACGGGGAACCGATCACTGCAGATTCATTCATCTACAGTTGGAAGATGATGCTCGATCCCAAACAGGTATACTCCCAGGCCAGCAACTTCGCTAGGTACTTCATCGAAATAGAGAATGCCTTGGCCTACGCTGTTCAGGAATCCACTGAACCAAAGGTTGAAGTTGCCTGGGAAGATG
>JAAZEL010000049.1 GCA_012512325.1 Candidatus Fermentithermobacillaceae bacterium
TCATAAGCCTTAGAGTACAGGAAATCAAACCCTTCCTGGAGCTTTTGTTCCCAGACATCCTCCTCCAGTTCGTCGCGGCAGAAGTACACATGCATGTTGCCGTCTCCTGCGTGGCCGAAGTATGGGATCCTGATACCTATTCTGCCGGACAGCTCGTTTATGCACTTAGCGAAATCCACAATCTTGCTCCTGGGGACCACCACGTCGCATTCGTCGAACTCAGTGGTAGAAGCCTTGATTGCCTCCAGAAATACCCGCCGCGCCGACCAAACAGACTCCTTGCGCTCCTCGGTATCCACGATGTACACATCGTAGGCGCCTCTTTCGATACACAATTCGCAAGCCATGTCCGCCCGCTGGGACACGTCTTGGGCGGAAAACCCGTCATACGTGAGCAAGAGCGCAGCATCTCCTTGGATCCGGGGGAAAGCCTTCCCAAGGTAATCCTCCGCCAGCGAAATCACCTCACGGGTCAAGAACTCGACTGCTGTCGGGTCTGTGCCCGAGCGGATGAGTTCGGGTACGGCTGAAACTGCTGCTTCAAACGTCGCAAACGGCGTAAGTAGGCTGACATTTTCCTTGGGCAAAGGCACAATTCGGAGGGTCGCCGATACGATCACCGCCAAGGTGCCTTCAGAGCCGATTATCAAGTCTTTAATGCTGTAGCCCGAGCTGTTCTTGACGGCTTTCGAACCAAGAGTCTCTATCTCTCCTGTAGGCAACACCGCGGTAAGGGACAACACATAGTCCCGGGTTACCCCGTACTTCACCGCCCGCATGCCTCCGGCGTTGGTGCTGATATTGCCCCCGATCGTGGCCGACGTTTCTCCTGGATCCGGAAGATACATGTATCCCCGTTCCTCGACGTACTTGGCCAGATCCATCAACAACACGCCGGGCTCCACGGTGACCGTCATGTTCTCCTCGTCCAACTCAATAATCCGGTTCATGAGGGTGGTGTCGAGCATAATTCCGCCTGTCACCGCCACAGCACCCCCGACCAGCCCCGTGCCCGCGCCCCGGGTAACTACCGGCAGCAGCCTCTTATTGGCGTACGCAAGGATCTTGGACACTTCTTCTGCCGCTTGGACGCGGATAACCACATCGGGCGCGCTCTTTACGCGTCCGAGTTCGTCGTGGGCATAATCCGGGCTGATATCGGATCCAACCAGAACCCGATTGGCCGAAAGGAAGTTCCTCAAATACTCCACATCTGCAGCTCCGACTCGGTTCACAGTATCAGCCCCTCCCTTTCGACCTTCTCCATGAACGCGGGCAGCACTTCGTACAAATCGCCCACAAGGCCTATGTGGGAGAGATTGAAGATGCTCGCTTCCGGGTCGTTGTTTATCGAAATTATGAACTCTGACTTGTCCATGCCCGCAGCAAACTGCACAGCGCCCGAAACCCCTATGGTGATGATGAGCTTCGGCTTGACGGTCCTCCCTGAAAGCCCTATCTGTCTCCTGGGATCGAACCACCCGTTTTCTACCATAGGCCTGGTACAAGCAAGCTGGGCTCCCAGTATGTCAGCCAGTCTCTTGGCGAGGCTCAGTCCGGCCTCGTCTTTGACTCCCCGTCCCACCGCCACGATTACTTCAGCCTCAGAAATATCCAGTTCCTTCGGCTTGGCCAAAACATCCAAGACTTGAGCACCTAGGTTTTCCAGTCCATCAGGAGCTTGCATGACTTCGACTTGAGCAGTAGGCTTCTCCCGCCTTGGAGCCGCGTCAAACACGCGGTACCGCACCGTACACAGCTGGGGCCTGGTGTGAGGGGTTACAATCTGAGCCATGATGTTGCCGCCGAAGGCCGGCCTTGTCTGCACAAGGTCACCATTCTCGCGGATGGCCAGCCCGGTACAATCAGCCGTGATGCCCGTCCCAAAACGTGCGGCTATTCTGGGAGCCAACGAGCGGCCCATGCTTGTGGCGCCCGCCATGACCACAGACGGCCTCACCTTCTGGATGAGATCCGTCACGCACACGGTATAGCGCAAAGGCTCAAAGTGCTCGAGCAAGCTATCGTCATATACGTAAATCCTGTCGGCGCCGTAGTACCTTAGGTTCTCGACTGCCGACGACACCTTCCATCCGGTCACAACCGCGAAAACCGGTGCGCCGCTGGGTGCGGCCATCTCAAGCGCCTTTCCCAAGAGCTCCAGGGTTATAGGATACACCTGATCGCCATCGCATTCGGCAAGTACGGCTATCCCCTGCCAAGCGCTCTTGTCTACGGTTACCGAAGGCTTGTCTTCCACCAGGGTGAGTACACCGTCTTTGTCGGCCTTAAGACAAAGCCCACACAACCTGCAGCCCGACTCGATGGTTAGGCCTGCCTCACCCACGACTATGGCGCCAAAAGGGCAGACGGAAGCCAGTCTCTCGGCGTTCTCCTGCGTCACCTTCTCCTGGTTAACCTCAATGTATGCCATGACATCGCCTTAGATCCTTTTTTTCTCACGTAACAAGGAGTAGAGCCGGTCGGCCAACTCCTCACCTGTCCCTGTGAAACGCTCCCGATCGTCGCTGACCTGAGGTGGGAAAATCCTCTCTACCTGGGTCGGAGAACCTGCCAGTCCGTAGTGGGATTCATCTTGGTCGGGCAGATCGTCCATGCTCCACACGGATATGTAAGCCTTCCCCAGCCTCTTCTTGCGGAGATAGGACGGAAGGCGGGGTGTGTTAACATCCTTATCCACCGTGATTAGGCAAGGTGCTTGTAACTTGACAGTGTGAATGCTGTGGTCCATGTTGACCTTGACGATGAAAGCACCTTCCCCTTCCGAGAAGCTATCGACTGCGGTCACATCGCACGCGTGGGGAATCTCCAGCCACTCGGCCATTTCGGGCCCTACTTGCCCTGTGTCCCCATCGGTGGTCTGCTTACCGCAGATAACCAGGTCGTACTTGCCCATCTTGCGGACACACTGCGCCAGGGTATAGCTGGTTGTCAACACGTCAGCTCCCGCAAACCGCCTGTCGCTGGCAAGCACTCCTGAATCCGCCCCCATGTACAGGGCCTCGTACAAAACTTCCATGGCTTGGTTAGGCCCCATACTCAGGGCAGCCACTGTCCCTCCGTACCGCTCCCTCAGCAAGAACGCCTGCTCCAAAGCGAAAAGATCGTACGGGTTCATCTTGCTTTTTGCGCCTTCGCGTTTGAGCACGCCGGTGACAGGGTCCACCTCAACGTTTGAGCTGCTTGGGACCTGTTTGATGCAAACTACGATGTTCAACTCACCGACACCCTTTTTCGTTTTGTTGTGCTATTACTGAAGCCTGGTCGCAAGTGCCAGTGCCAACTGCCATAAAGTAGGAGACCCCTTTTTCGTCTTGCTGCACTATTACTGCAGTCCCAGTTATTTTCCCAGCAAGTTGTACAGTACTTGCGCCATTTCAGCGCGGGTAAGTGTTCCTGTGGGATTGAGTTTTCCATCACTGCCCTGGATCACTCCCGCCTTCACTGATGCTGCCAAAGCTTCCTCGGCCCCCGGCGAAATCAGGTTACGGGCTGAAAAGCCAGAGAGTGTCTTCCCCGAATCGCCGTGAGGCAGCTCTTTTGCCCACTTCAGGATATTATACAGCATTACGAACAGGTCTTGACGGATTACATCGTTTTCGGGGTGGAACATGTTGTCCGTCAGCTCTACGATTCCAAGACGCTTAGCTTTCGCAAGTACCCGGTGTAGTATGTATTGCGCGCATCTGCGAAGTTGTCATGAAGTTATGTCAACCTCGCTGTGAACCCCGTCTTGAGCAAAGGTTTTCGCAGAGAATAACATGACGATCAAACATACTGCGGCCAGCAGCCCCCCTATCCGACTTGCTGTTGCTCTCATTGAGATACGGCCTCCTCATATGCCATACTCTTTACTCACTGAGAAAATCTGTCAGAACGCTTGACGCTGGAAATCTCTTGCGCGAACCGGTCCTTGCCGGTTGGACGAGTGTGGTATTCTTTGGATGGCGTAACAACTCCTGCTTAAACAGGATTATCGGGGCGACTGGATTTGAGCCAGCGACCTCGGACTTAACGAAGTGTCCACACTCCGAAGGCACCAAGTCGAAGCTGCTCTGAGAACGGGTTTTCTCACTACCAAGGGAAAAAACGGTAAGAGCAGGCCGATCCCAGTGAAATAGTGAAACCTTCCTTTGGATGAGAGATCTACGGGTTTAAGGCATATCGCCCTGTCAATAGAACCCCGCAAAAGGTTTGTCGGCAATAAGGCAATGCGCTGCAGTCGCGATATGCTCATAATCAAGTTCTTCATTTTTTCTTTTGCAGCATTCAAGTTCATCTACGATGTTTTCGATAAGTACCATATCAATAAACGAGGGAAGCTTGTTAAGCATCTCTTCAGCAATGCTTGTTTCACTTGTATAGCCCTTAATTGTTACGCTAAAGTACTCTTCCATGAATTTCCGGCGCTTGTCTGCTTCCTCTTCATGTTGACACCAGCCTACGCCGTGTGTCCAAAGATTTGCAAGGTCAAACATGTACCAGCAATTCATGCAGTTATCAAAATCAAAGACGGTAATCTTACCCGTATTCATATCGATATGGTAATTACCATCGCTGAAATCAAAGTGAACCAAGCCAAAACTGTTCCGGTCGGTCGGAAGAAGCCTAAACCGTTCAAGCCTTCTTGCAATAGCGCCTTTTAGCTCTTTGTACGAATCTGGAATTAGACTGTCGATATAGTCTGGGTTGTACTTCTCCCAATAAAAGGCACGACGATATCGGGGAGCGAACTCCTTTGAAAGTCTGTGAATGATTCCAAGCGCTTTCCCAGTATTATAGAAGTATTCTTCAAGCGGTGCACCCTCACGATAGCGGTACCCGTTATCTGAAATCAGCATCCCCTCGGCACAAGCAAACAGGCAGAGGAACATCTTCTGTCCATTGACGTTAACCGACTCGACATATCTATGGTTAATCGAAGGTAAAACATCTGCAACAGGGGCTCCGTTTTGCGCGAGAAAATGAACAAACTCGGTTTCGGCAAGATAATCCTCTTCTGTTCTGTCATTCAAAGATGAGGCGCGAAGAACGCATTTATCATCGGACAGACTGCAGATATAGATATGATTGCGTCCGCCTTCATGATGGGGTACCTGAATGATGTCATACTCTGTCAAGGAATACAGTTTTCTTGCTTGTTCAATAAGCGAGTTCAATGATTGTTCCCCCCTTGGTTATCGTTACTATCTCTCTGTCTTAGACATCAATACTACCGTTTCCGAGTTGATGGAGCTGATCTCTGTTGATGGAGTTGATCTCTGTTGATGGAGTCGATCTCTGTGGCCTACTTCTTCTAAGTATGTTCGTGAAAACATGCCAATTGGTTTTTCGGTGTTCTTGAAAAAACGCGTTCAAGAAAACATATCGATAATACTCTACGACTCTACCATCATTCTCAAATAAGATGGTCGGGGCGACTGGATTTGAACCAGCGGCCTCATGGTCCCGAA
>JAAZEL010000050.1 GCA_012512325.1 Candidatus Fermentithermobacillaceae bacterium
ACGGCAGTCCCAGCCTTCCTTTCCTATATCCACAAGAAGTATTATGCGTATTTTTGAAAATGGCATATCCAACGCTTCAAATTCAAGCTTGCTTTCGGCAGATAACTTTAATATAGTCTCTTTGGGATCCATCCCGTATTCTTCCACAATCTTTGCTACACAAGGGTAAACTTCTTCTTCCAGATAATCAATTGCACTTTTGTGCTTTCCTTTACCGCAGTATATCGAATTTGGATGTCAAATCTCCCGCGTAAGTCTGCTTCCCTTTCCGGTGTGATTACTGTGTCCAGACCGGTGGACATCCTTCTTACAAAGGGGTCGTCTTTCCACCGGGCCAGTAACCAACAGTCGGACAACTCCACACGTCTCAGGTATAGCCCTTCGCTCTCGCAGAATGTGTCCAAGATACCCCTCCTAAGCAGGCTCATAGATCCGGTTCGCCCTCATCCTTCCGCCTCTTTCTCGCGACAGCCACGTTAATCCTGCCGAAGCATAGGGCGCTTCACTCTCGGAAGGTGATTCCGGTATTGGCATACACTGGCTAGTGGAACACAGATACCATATAATACATACTGTGATGGATTTCGGTATCAGTCTGTCTATGAATAGACGCATCCGCATCTGAACAAGCGCTCCAGCAAGTATGGCAGCACGGACACGGACCCCGTAATCAGGTACTTAACCCCAAGAGTAGCACGGATGGAAGTGAGGATGGGATCGCTCTCAGAACACATGAACCGGCCAAAGGGCGAGTAGTAAGCCAACAAACGGAAACCTGTGTGAATGTCGGCTTAACATGTGTTGTTACTGCTGGAGGTTGGGGTTTTCAGAGCCGAACTAACGGATGCTGTAAGACATGTGACTTGGGGAATCAGAAAACTGCCACTTCCTATGGCAGTTTACACCCTTCTATTTGCTTTGAACGCAGTCATCCCAAGCGTGATCGTGGTTCTGTTTGCCGGTTTCGTCGACAGAGCCATAGAGTGTTTCAAACTCGGCTTTGACGCGAGGCAGGTCATCCTGGAGTTGGGCTTGATTGCAGGCTGTATGGTGCTTTCCGCCCTGGTAGTCGCGGGCGCAAGGCTTGTCGGCATAAGGATACATAACCGGCTGGAGATATCTGTGCTGTCGGAAATAAACGACAAACTTGAGAAACTCAAGTATTCCGATTTGGAAGATGAAGCAACTCAGTCCCTGCTTCAAAGGATAGGACAAGACCCTGTTGGTAAACTCCTCAACGGCGTAAACAACAGCCTGAAGATTATTTCCCATCTGATTGAGGTGGTTGGATTTGCTGTCGTAATGATCGGCTACACCTGGTATGTGGGAGGGGCGACAGTGCTTATTGCCATCCCGGTATTGAGACAAGCCTACAAGAGCGGGGTGTACGAATATCAGGTTTTTGAAAAAGCCCAGGAACACAAGAGAAAGATCGATTACTACGAGGATGTGCTGACGCCGCGACCCTACTCAGCCGAAAGGAAACTGTTTTCCTTCAGCCCCTTTATCGCGGAAAAGTGGAAAGCCGAATACGACAAATGCGTTGAGCTCAACGACGAAGGTCAGAAGAGAATATCCAGGAATACTGGGATATCAGGTGCGGCTACTAATCTTGTGCCACTGCTTTCTGGATTGCTTCTGCTGGTTCCCCTCTCAAGAGGGAGCATCTCCGCAGGGGTTTTCGTGAGTCTACTTGCTACTTCCTTCGCGCTAATCAAAAAGATCACAGTTGAGCTCTACTGGTCAATCAGTGATTTCGCACAGTATCACGAGTTTTACGCAGACTACATCTCGTTTCTCCGGCTTGGGGACGAGAACACGAAAACCCGCTCTACCTACGATAGACCTGCGGCCGGCGGTGAGCATGCTATGAAAACCGCAAGCGCTTCTGAGAGTATCCCTGATTTCAGTGTAATCGAAATGAGGAACGTGAGTTTCAGGTATCCGGGTTCCGACAGGAAGGTATTGGACAACCTCAATTTGAGATCCGAAAAGGGAGAAAGGTACGCTCTAGTCGGCGAAAACGGGTCAGGGAAAACCACATCGTGAAACTGCTGCTTGGACCGTATGACAGCTACGAGGGCGAGATCTTGATTGACGGAGTTGAACTAAGACAGATCGCCCCGGTTTCACATCTCTTCTGTGTCGCCTTCCAGGACTTTCACAAGTACGAGATCAGGTTTAGAGATTTTCAGTTTCGGGCGCGGTAGTCTCAATCCCGATAGAGCTATAGGCGTTTTGCAGAGTCTGGGAATTGACCCTGAGATCTTGAGCCGCAATCCCTACCTGGGAAGAGTCCATCGGTCAAGCCTCGAACTGTCTGAAGGACAATGGCAAAAGCTGCTCCTTGCCCGGGTTCTCCTGGATGAATCACCCTTCAAGATCCTGGATGAGCCGACTGCATCGATAGACCCATTGCAGGAAGCCAGGCTGTACAGCTATTTCGACTCAATGCCAGGGGATTTCACGTCTTTGATGATTACCCACAGGCTTGGAGCGGTCATAAACGTCAACAACATCCTCGTTTTGGCAGACGACAGAATCGCAGAAACCGGGTCACACCGTGAACTCATAAAGAGAGACGGAAGATACGCCAGGATGTTCAACGCCCAAAAGAGGTGGTACGGTGACCAAGGAGGATGGCAACCTCAGTATCTTCCTTAGACTCGTCAGGGAGCTTTCTTCGATAAGTCCGCGCATGTTTTGGCTTATGTATTTCTGCTTCGCCGCAGACGGATTGGTATTCACCTTGCTTGTCGGCATCAAAGAGAGAGTGTTTGATTCTGCGATAGGGTTCTACGTTGAACGCGCCGATTTGGCTCAAACGGTTTTCTGCACCGTGGCCATGTTCACCCTTTACGTCCTGAGCAGTGTTCTTAATGCCTTGGGCAACTGCTGCGCCGAGGTTTACGACGTCAAGGCAATCCGGTACATGCACCAGAAGATAGCCGAGAAGTCCGGAAGGATTCCCGCTGTTCAATACGAAGACCCGGTGTTTCTTGATAGGGTGGAGAAGGCGTATTCCGGGGCAAATGCAGGGATGGCATATCTGAACAGTGTCATGGACCTGGTCTTCATGTACAGCCTTTTTGTCGCCTTCATGGCCATCTACTTGTGGAGCAAACAACCGGTGTTGGTACTGATAATCTTCCTGATCTTCTGGAGCAAACAACCGGTGTTGGTACTGATAATCTTCCTGATCTTCCTTCCGACTGTCTACGCCCAGCAGGTGAAGAGGAAAAGATACCGAAAGCTCGAACAAAAAAACGTGTAAGGGATTGATGGAGGGCATACTGGCAGGCCATCTTGACGATGCGTATTTGATATCAAAGATAGGCCGCGAGTCCCTATTGCGCTCAGGTAGAGAAAGGTAAGGGCTCACGCGATACGCATTCTTGCCATCCCGCGCCTTGCGCGCAGAAGACTACTTGCTCTTGTGAGCGCATGCTACGCTTCGCGTCCTAAACGGATTGGATGGCACTCAACATACCTGCTGGGAAGGAGTATCACAAAATAAACTGGTGGAGCCGACGGGAGTCGAACCCACGACCTCCTGAATGCCATTCAGGCGCTCTCCCAACTGAGCTACGGCCCCACCTACATCCTATATCATACAGCTTTTTCGTCGGAAGTCAAGTTTACCAGCAACGAACCGCCACAAGCCTACATACTGAACTTAGTCCTTATCTGGGTCTTCATCTGACGAGCCTGCATCGGCAGGGCCATGGGCATCTTCGTTTGAAATATCTGTGCCTGCACCGGCAGTGGCACCGCCCGTGCGCCTCTCCGGTTCGAAGTCGACCTGAGGCGCATCGCCCCACAACCGCTCCAGGCCGTAGAAACCCCTCTCTTCTTCCCTGAAAACGTGCACTACCACATCGCCGTAATCCAGAAGCACCCAGTGCCCAAGCCCATAGCCCTCCACATGCATGGGCTTTCTCGTGATATCCTCTGAGTAGACAACCCTGTCGGCAAGGGCTTGCACGTGCCTGGGGTTTGACCCTGACGCTATGACGAAGAAGTCAGCAATGAGGGTAATGTCGCCCACATCCAAAATTACAACATCCGAGCCTTTTCCATCATATAGAGACCTGGCCGCCTTAACAGCTAAGTTCCTGGCTTCCTTTTTCCCGATGCCTGCATGTTGGTTCAGTTCCACGACCGGCGTATCTATAAAAACCAATCCTCCCGTATTGCTCTGTATTTATCGTCTTCTATCTCGGCATTCTAAAGTCTTTCCCGATGATAACCAAAACATCTGACTCCTCGGGGATTTGGTCAGATGTGTACCCCTTTGCTTCAACTCCGGCTATTCTCATACTCTTCAAGAGCTCCGTCTGGACATCCTGCTTGGCCTTGGGAGCCAGTACCTTTGTTTCATCATAATCGAAGTTGTCTGCATTGCCAACGCTGACTACGTTGAAACCGTAGCTCCGCAGAATAGAGGCGATGTAGTCGGCAGCGCCGGGAATACCGCATCCGTTTTGCACCGCCACCCTGACCTCCGCGTTCCTTTCCCGGTCTATACCCCTTATGATCTCATCCACAGTTTGGGCCGCTTTCTCGGAATCCACCAGCCAGTAGCTTATATCACCTATATAACCTGCTTCACCAGGCAGAATCGCCCACTTGACATCATCCAGCTTCACGCCAAGTCCGACAGAAGCCAGGTACATGATCTCGTCATTAGCCATATCTGTGAGCACATACGGCAACATATCGCCTATTAGGCTCGGCAGCTTTGCAACGGTGCTGATTCTCAGGGCTTTGTCGGCAAGGGCCTTCAAGAACTGTTGCTGAGCCTTAATCCTGCCTATGTCACCGTCTACATATTCCCGGAAACGCACAAACTTGAGGGCGTCTTCGCCGTATAGGGTTTGGGGGCCCGGCTCAAGATGGATGTACAGATCTTGTTCGGGATCCTCGTAATCCATTCCCGGGGGTACATCCACTTCCACTCCGCCCAACCGGTCAATCACTTTCTTGAAACCTTCGAAGTCGATCCGAATATAGCGGTGAATCTCCACATCAAGAAAATCTGACAGCGCTTCAACGACGAGTGCAGGGCCGCCGTAGGCATGGGCATGTCCTGCCTTCTCAAGGTCGTTCACCTTGGGTATGAACACTCTGGTATCTCTGGGAACAGCCAGCACTCCTACCTTCTTGGTATCAACGTCGACACTGACGATCATCATGACGTCGGAACGGGTACCTGTCCTATGGGACTTAAGAGGCTGGCCGTTAACGCCGCCGTCAATCCCTATTACCAAGACATTCATCCTTGAGGTGGATTCATTGACGAGAGGAAGTTCGCTGCTAGGAGGATATCCCTTTGAGTATCCCTTAAGATACGTATACATGCCGACCCCCATGCCTATCACAAACAGGACTATGCCCAGGGCAATCATGCCCACAAGCTTGCCCCAGTTCCTTGTCATAGGCTTGGGTGCGGTTTCCTGTCTCTTATATATCCTTGTCTCGCCAAGTCCGGGATCAAATTCAGCATCACGCCTGTGTCTTCGCGTTCTCATTGAATACCACCACCGTTTCTGTATCCACAATCCAGCCTCGGCTTTGGGCTGCATAGACTATAGCGTTACGCAAACATTCCAACAGGGCGCGTTCAAACTCGCCTTCTTCCAACAGTCCGCGGACAAGGCCGGCGCCCGGATAAGCCCTGGTAGGCTCGACTTTATCCGCAATATACAGGATCTGCTCCAGCTTGGTCCAACGGCGCCTGCCAACTACGTGGGAAGCAATCGCGTTGAGAACACCCTTGTCCTTTATTCCAAGCTCCTTTTGAACAATAGACACTGCCACTTTCCCGTGTAAGAGAAGTGGACAAGTTTTTTCTTCTTTTCTAAGTATTATACCTTGTTTCCTCGCATACAGTAAAAGGGAGCCGGCAGGCAATTCCCGGGCAACATCATGCAAAAGCCCAGCCAAGTAAACCCTTTCAGGATCCACGCCGTATTGCCGGCCTAGAGCATGGCCGTACTCCGCAGCGCTCAGGCTGTGCTCAAACCTGCCCTCACTGAGCCTGGCCCTGGCAAACTCAAAGGCCCGTCTGTAAATCAAGTTTCAACCCAACCTTTGGAAGGCGTCTGTTCTCCGATTGTTCGACGTAAACATAAACACCAAGGTTTCAACGGCAGATATGGTATCGGCGGATGCTTAGACCTCAAGAGGCGACGGTTTCAACGGTTTGGCAGTGGGTGCTTAACCGTCTCTCAAGCGGTTCCTCAAAAAGGATGTTGCCTCCAAATCCCCAGGATGCGGTACATCACAGGATGCGGTACATCCAAAAAGATGAGGAGGCAAAACATTCCCTGACCGAATGAACCTAGGACCTAGGCTGACGGGGCCTGGCTTCATTCACCACTATTTGACGTCCACCCAGCATGATCCCGTTGACTGCCTCAATAGCCCTTTGGACATCAGCCTCAGCTACCTCGACGAAGCCAAAGCCTCTCGACCTGCCGGTATCTCTGTCAGTGATGATCCTGCAGCTTTTTACCTCAACAAACGGGCCAAAAGCGGCTGACAGCTCTTCACTGGTAGTGGACCAGGGCAAATTCCCTACATACAAGGTCTTCATAAGTACACCTCCCCCTAATTCTGGATTAAGCCGATCTTCTACAAGCTGACCATACTCCTACGGAACTGCTAACCCATGTCGCCAGCGGTCGCGGAATAAAGCCCATGCTTTTCTATATACAAACGCACAGGTTCAGGGACCAGGTACCTGATGGACTCACCTTCTCTTACCCTGCGCCTTATCTCCCTTGATGCAATCGCCAACAATGTTACCGGAAACGGGTGAACCTTTGAGAAACACTCAGGTCCGAGAAACTTCTCCAGGGTGAGGAAAGCTTCCACGCTGTAACCCGGCCTGGTGACCGCAATGAAATCAGCCAAATCAAACAGCTGCTTGTACCCGTTCCAGGTATGGACTTCCAGAATTGCATCAAAACCGGTTATGAAATAGAGTTTCTTGTCCTTGCAGATGGTCTGTTTCAACTCACGCAGGGTATCCAGAGTGTAAGAAGGGCCTTCCCGCTGTATTTCAACTGGTGATACATCGAACCGTGGATGATCCGCCGTAGCAAGTTTGGCCATCATGTAGCGATGTTCAGGGGAGGTAACCTCAGAAAGGGGTTTGTGGGGCGGCATACCTGCCGGGACAAAGATAACGCGCTCAAGCCCGAAACCTTGTAAAACCTCTTCGGCAGCCCTGAGATGCCCAAAATGAATCGGATCAAACGTCCCGCCCATCACACCAATCGCAGTCACCCAAACGCCTCCAAGACCCAGGAACCCTGAAAATCAGACTTCACAGTTTGATTGTTGCCTCTACCGATTCTCCGTCTATTCTCTGTGTATTCGCTGTTCCTGTCAAGAATCCTTCTTTAGCTTTGTACTGCCGCCAACGCATGGCGTATCCCTTGGATAAGATCGTCCAAGCCCACCATCTGAGCGGCTGAAATCAAGTACACCGGCTTTCCGGCAATCCGTTCCATCTCAGCCCTTAGCTCCTGAAGGGCTTCGGCCGAATCCACTAAGTCAATCTTGTTTATGGCCACCAGGGATTGCTTCTGCTTCATCTGTTCGCTGTATGCGAGCACTTCACGCCGCACAGCCACAAAGTCAGCTACAGGCCCTCCACCCGGTCCAGCTTGGCCTCCGGTGCTTCCATCTACAACATATAGTAGTACCGCGGTCCTTTCTATGTGCCTCAGAAACTCAAAACCCGATCCTCTACCTTCGCTGGCTCCTTCTATTAAACCCGGTATATCGGCAACCACGAACCTTTCACCCTCGCCCACCTCTGCCACACCCAGGTGGGGGGTGAGGGTTGTAAACGGATATGGAGCCACCTCGGGCCTTGCCCTGGAAACAGCCCTTAACAGGGTAGACTTGCCCGCATTGGGTAAACCCACCAGGCCTACATCAGCTATTGATTTTAGCTCCAGCTGGATGGTACGTTCTTGGCCTGGACTCCCTTCTTCGAACTTCCTGGGAGCCCTGTTCTTGGCCGTGGCAAACCTGGCGTTACCCCTGCCTCCTTTGCCTCCTTTGGCAACTACTACTTCCTGCCCATCATGGATAAGATCAGTAATCATCTCTCCCGTATCTGCGTCGTACATCACTGTCCCGGGAGGGACCTTAACTATCAGGTCTTCTCCTCTCTTGCCGGCGCGCTTGTCGCCTTTTCCATGGCCGCCGTTGGCTGCTCTTAAGTGGGGCCTGTACTTGAAATCGATAAGGGTATTTAGGTCAGCGCTCACTTTGAACACAACATCCCCTCCGTCGCCCCCGTCGCCGCCGGCGGGGCCGCCGAAAGGAACATACTTCTCACGCCTGAAGGCGACACATCCACGTCCGCCGTCCCCAGCTCTTACATATACTTTGGCTCTGTCGATAAAGCGAGACGCCACACCGCACCCCTTCCCTTTGCGAAACACCAAAAGCGGCGGGCATACCGCCGCTCATACTTGACTGCATCTGCGACTGTATGACTGTAATTGAAGGAACACTTCGTTTTCAGTCATCGCCGGCTGAAACAGAAGCTTCGGCCACGGGAACCACAGACACAACCCTTCCGTTCTTGCCTCTGCGCTCGAAGGATACATACCCGTCCGCCATGGCAAACAGGGTATAGTCCTTCCCCATGCCTACATTGCGTCCCGGGTGTACCTTGGTACCCCTCTGGCGTATGATGATGTTGCCCATCCTGACAAACTGGCCGTCATAACGCTTCACGCCAAGCCGCTTGGAGTGGGAGTCCCGTCCGTTCCTGGAGCTTCCTACACCCTTCTTCTTTGCGAACAGTTGAAGGTCTATCGTCATTCCAGCTCCCCTCCTTCCTTCATGCTACCCGTTTTAACGCACTTCCATCAGACAAACTTAAGCCCGCCTGGCGGATATCCTAATCCACGCCTTGATATGTTACCTCAACGTAACCTGAATACGCCTTGGCGATGGATAATAGTCCAAGTTCCAGGGTTCTCAGGATCGCCCGAGGGGCATCTTCTGCGGCGTCTTCCGGAACAACACTGGCTTCCAGGTACCCAGGCTGCCTGCAATAACTCACTTGATTGCCAAGCACATCTTGCAGCCCTAAAAGTGCCCCCTGGGCCAACGCCGAAACCCCTGCGCACACTATATCTTGGCCGTGTTCTCCAAAACCTGCATGCCCCAGTACTTTGAACCCAACCAAGATACCGGCAGGAGTCCCCTTTGGATCCCCTGAACCCGGTTCACCATGCTTACGCAGTAACTGTACCTTCAGCATCGTGATTGATGGATTCGATTCTTATCTCCGTGAAATACTGCCTGTGCCCGTAACGCTTTCTGTAATTTGTCTTGGGCTTGTACTTAAACCCCAGTATTTTTCTGGCTCTGCCCTGGCGGACAATTTTTCCTTCCACGGTAGCCCCCGGAATGTAGGGCTTTCCCACTTTCGCGCTCTCGCCGTCTGAGATTACGAGCACCTTATCGAGCACACAACCGGTACCGCGCTCCCCTTCGATTTTTTCAACCCTGATGATCTTACCAGGGGACACCTTGTATTGCTTGCCGCCTGTCTCTATTATCGCATACAACTTTGGAAAACCCCCTACTCCAGCAAAGCAGTTACCGCTACAGTCTAGCACGGCTTTGAAAAGCATGTCAAGGAACACACACTTTCAGACAAACCGCGCCTAGTCCGACACTTGGTTGCCCCTCTCGCGGTCTTGGGAGTCTAAGATCGCGGCTTTGGCAAAGGTTCGAAGGCACGAGGTTATCCTCACCTTCAGCTTCTCGCCCACCCGGGAACCGCCATCTTTGATGTCTATGACATAGCCCTCGACCCGGGCAATCCCGTCCCTGGGATTCCCGGCATGGGGTTCCTCAACCTCCAGCTCCAACACGTCGCCTATCTTGACCGGGATCGCCTTGCCTGCAATCTCCTCCTTGCTGCCCAGGGCTTTGACATTCATGTCTTCAATGTGGAGGTCCTCTGAGCCCCTGATGAAAATGCTCCTGCCCGTCTCCTTCTCCAATTCCCTTAAGTTAGCCCCTCCGGGCCCTATCAGGTAACCGGCCACATTGGGGCTGACTTCCACAAGCACCGCTTCGCTGTGGGAATTTCTCAGGAGCCGCCTGATTTCCCTGCGGACCTTGGAAGCGACGGTCTCTTCAGACAGCACAGTGCCTTTGCCGCCGCAGTACGGACACATCCTGGTCATCACAGCATCCAGGCTTTGCCTTACCTTCTTTCTGGTCATCTCAACAAGCCCAAGCCCTGTGAGCCCTACCACAACCGTCTTTGTGTGGTCTCTCCTGAGGTGCTTCTCCAGTTGTTCAAGCACCCTTGCCCGGTGCTCAGGATTGTCCATGTCTATGAAATCTATGACGATTATCCCGCCGATGTCTCTGAGCCTCAGCTGCCGCACGATCTCTTCGCAGGCCTCCAGGTTGGTCCTGAACACGGTGTCAGAAAGGTTCTTGCTCCCTACGAACTTCCCTGTGTTGACGTCAATTACGGTCAAGGCTTCGGTCTTGTCGATGACGATGTACCCGCCGGATCTGAGCCACACCTGCCGGCTTAATGCCTGTTCGATGGCAGCTTCCACTCCGTACAGGCTGAACAGGGGGAGCTCCCTGTCCCTGTAATATATCACCCTGTCTATCATCTCAGGTGAGACACTCTGCAAGAGCTCCAGGATCTTGGAATAGGTGTGGCTGTCATCCACAAGCATCCTGGTGGTTTCTTGATTGAGCTCGTCCCGCACCATCCTCATTACCAGGCCCAGGTCCCGGTGCAACAGTGCCGGCGCTTTCTGCTGCTTGGAATTGCGTTGTACCTTTTCCCACAACCGCAGCACAAACGTTAGGTCCCTTTCGATCTCTTCCTTTGTCTTGCCCTCGGCCACAGTCCTGATAATCAGCCCCATATCAGGAGGTTTGATTTCCCTGGCGATTTTTCGCAACCTGTCCCTTTCCTCGTCGTCGCCAATCCTCCTGGACACGCCGATGTAGTTCACCGTGGGCATGAGCACAAGATAGCGGCCGGGAAAAGTAATGCGCCTGGTTACGCGGGCACCTTTTGTGCCTATGGCCTCTTTGGTAACCTGAACCACAATCGACTGGCCGGGCTTGACGATCTCGTTGATGGAAGTCCGGCCCCTCTTGTTCCTCGAAGCACCCCTGCCTCCGTTTTCCCGGGGCAAGAATGCATCGTCCACATACAAGAAGGCGTTCTTTTCCTGTCCGATGTCTACAAACGCCGCCTGCATCCCAGGCAAGACGTTAACCACTTTTCCCAGGTATACGTTGCCTGCTGTTTTCTGGCTTGTAGGTTTCTCAACATAAAACTCTACAACCGAACCGTCTTCAACCAGGGCTACCCTGGTTTCATCAGTGTTAGCGCTAATAAGTATCTCCCTGGTCATGGGAGTATTTCATCTCCTAACGAAAATTTGGCTTTGTGCAAAACTCAGCAAAAGTCATGTGCTAGACTAATAAACGCCTGTATGGCGGCAGGATGGACATATGAATGACCTGCAATCTCATTCCAAATAGAGCTTAATCCTGTCGACGATTACTTCCGCGGTATCAACATCCATCCCGAATCTTGCCAATGAATCTATCACCCATTGAGGGCGCACGGTACGGCCGTTCTCATGCCTGATCTTCATGAAGAACGTCGCCGGGCAGGAATTGGGTACAACGTCTATGCTCTCTACAAACTTACGCAAATCCACAGTCTTGGTTTGTCCGGGCCGCCGGAGTTCAGATAAAACCTGGGCTTGAGCCAAAAACTCCGCCATTGCGGAGGACAATGCTTCCGCCGTCACCTCCTCTGTTTCAACTCTGTACAAAGACGCCCGGATCTGAGACTCAAAACTGGATTTGCTGTCGGGAACAATGTACAAACCCTTCAAGGCGATCCCCTTCGGCAACGCTGCGGAAAGCGCCTGCGCCAAGGGGGTCAAGACATGAGCAAGCCGGACATGCCTGCCTGCATTGCCGCCGCTGAGAGCTCCTTGAGCCTTTGCCCGGATGAAATCCGCTATGCCCTTAGTGTCAAGCACGACATCCATATATTCTTCGTCACCTGCCGTCCCAACGGGCAAAGGCGCATAGAAAGACACCTTCATCTTAGGCGAATAGCCTTGCGTCATGGCTACCGGCCACTTGGCCCCGGCAAGGGCCATCCTCAGATTACGAGCAATGTCCAAGTGGCTCAGAAACCTGACCGTATCTCCTTTTGTGTATCTGACCCTGACCCGCATCGGCAACACCTTTAGGCTCCCGGACAACTACGCCGGGTATCCATTCCAAATGTACTCAATATGTGCTCAAGGAACATTCACTTAAGAGACATCTCTACCCTAAGCTTGGGGCATACGCCGCAGCCAACGCAGACGCCGGACCGGCAATCGTCGGTGGTGTAGCCCTTCTCGGCCCGCTCTCTCTCCCTGAGCAAGAACTCCTTAGATATCCCCGAATCAAGATGATCCCAGGGTAAGATCTCTTCCTTGCCCCGCTCCCTGTGTGCGTAGAACGCAGGGTCTAACCCTGTGTCCTGAAACACCTGTTCCCAAATGTCTATATCGAGATGGTTGCTCCAGGCATCAAACCTTGCCCCGCGCCTGAATGCCAGCTCCAAGGCTTCCGAAAGCCTTCTGTCGCCCCTGGCAAGCACTGCTTCCAGCCATGTGTGCTCTACATCATGGTATTTGTAACTGAGCCCGGGCCCCCGCAGGCCGTCGCCAAGCAGCCTCTGGCGCCTCCTGAGTTCTTCCCGCTGTATACAAGGTTCCCATTGGAAAGGCGTGTTGGGCTTGGGCACAAAGCCCGAAACTGAGACCACTATGGTAGGCCTTACCCCCATGTCTCTGCCCGTTTGGCGGATTCTCCTGGCAAGATCGGCAATGGCTTCCACGTCTTCGTCTGTCTCGCCCGGTAGGCCGATCATGAAATACAGCTTTATGTGTGCAAACCCTGAGCCAAAAGCATGCCTCACCGCGTCAAAGATCTCTTCTTCTGTGACCTTCTTGTTGATGATATTCCTCATCCTTTGAGAACCCGCCTCAGGGGCGAGGGTCAGACCGGTCCATGACGCCCCCAGCATTTTGGCTAACTCAACTGAAAACGAATCCACCCTAAGAGACGGCAGGGAGACCTTTGACCCCGGACAATCGGCCATGAGCCGCGCCAGAAGTGTCTCAATGTGGCTGTAATCCGCAGATGACAGAGACACCAGGGAAACTTCATCGTATCCCGATGACTCAAGGAGCTCCTTGGCATACTTGCTTATGGTCTCAGGCGTCCTCTCCCTCACAGGGCGGTAGATGGTTCCCGCCTGGCAAAACCTGCACCCCTGAGTGCAACCCCTGAATATCTCCACCATGACCCTGTCATGGATGGGTTCCATGAGGGGTATCAGCGGCTCGTGGATGAAGGGTGCGGCCTCCAGGGACCGGATGACACGCCTCCTCACACGGGCAGGCGGGACGAAATATCCCGGCATGTCTTCAGGGAAGCAGGACCGCCTTATGTCCGGATCTTCGATTTGAGCCTTGATGCTCTCGTAAGATCCTTCATCCAGCTTCACAGGCACGGGAGACACTTTGCCCACAGTACCGTCAGCTCTGTACTCTACATCGTATAACGACGGCACATACACGCTTTCCACCAGAGCAAGCATAACCAGGAGGTCCAAACGGGATTTGCCTGTACCCTTCCAAGCCTTATACGTATCCACAATGTCCAAAGCCAGCTCTTCGCCGTCGCCCAAAGCGAAGGCATCGATGAAATCGGCCATGGGCTCAGCCGCCATGGCGCAGGGCCCGCCCGCTATGATCAAAGGATCCTCGGGACCCCTGTGTTTGGACCTCAGAGGGATGCCGCCCAAGTCCAGCATCATCAAGGCGTTGGTGTAGGTGAGCTCATATTGGAGCGAAAACCCGACTATATCGAAGGATGACAAAGGTAGCCTGTTCTCGATGCTAAAGAGCGGCCATCCTTTTTCCCTGAGCAAACTCTCCATATCGCGCCACGGCGCGTACACACGCTCACACGAAACGTCAGGGCGGCTGTTCAACACAGAGTAAAGGATCTGCGACCCAAGGTGGCTCATGCCGACTTCGTAGACGTCGGGAAAAGCCAGGGCGAAGAGCACGTCCACCGACTGGGGATCTTTGTGCACCGCGTTTATCTCCCCGCCGGTGTACCTGGCCGGTTTTTCAACCTTCCCCAAGTGGCGCCGCAATTGGTTCCATGTGATGGCGTCTTGTCGTCTTCCTGGCAACTGTGACCAAACCTCTCCGTTTCTGCATGATTCTGCGTGCAAACACCTGCAGCATACTCACGCTTCAAGCCCAATCCTGCCGTGTGGTCAAACACTCTCCTTGATTTACATTATAACCATTATGATATCAAGAGGTAAAAACAAACCGTCCGCACCGGTTGACTGCCCGTGCGGAAGGGAAAACAAACCCCAAGAGCCTATCAGGAACCTATCAGTTCCTTCACCTCAAGATCCACAAGCCCTTTGTAGAACGCTTCCAACAGCAGGGTCTCAGAGACGGCACCCAGCAGGTTCATGTGCCTGTCCACCACAAGCAGCACATGATACTTGGAAGGGCGTAGCTTGTGGACCAGCTCCTTTACTCTTGTGTTTCCGGAAACCATGAGTTCCTCCACGGGAAGCGCCCCTTTCCGGTCGAACCTCCGGCTCCTTGACAGAAGCGCCATTACATTGCTGTAAGCGGCCATGTTCCGCTCTTCTATGGCGCTCCAGATGAGCAGCGGCCCCAGGATCACAAGGCCTACCCAACGGCCTGCGGTCACTATCCCTACCGTCCCTAGGATGCAAAGGCCCGTCCCCACGAACACGCCTAAGCCTGACAACCTGTAAGTAGCCTCTTTGTAACCGAGTTTCGAAGATAACTGGGCCCGCAAAAACCTTCCTCCGTCGAGGGGAAGACATGGCAGGAGGTTCACTGCCAAGAGCCCGAGGTTTACCCGCACCAGGAACTGAAGCAAGGGAAAGTGCTCCGGGGCGTACAGCCCTGGAGCCATGGCTGCATACCCGTGGTAGCCCAGGATCCCTAGGGCCGCCAGGAGGGCGCTTTGGACAGGGCCTGATATGGCTATCAATGCCTCAGACCAGGGTTCAATCTGCCATGCCCCTTCCAACCTGCCTATGGCACCGAACGCCCAGATTTCGACCTCGCTTATCTCGGCATCGAGAAAACCCGCGGCCATGAGGTGGCCCATCTCGTGAACCAGAAGACTTCCTGCAAATACGATGAAGTAGAGGGCATATCCTGAGCCAATCAGCACAACCGCCGCCAACAGAAATGTAATGTGCACAGTTATCTTTGCATTTCGTATTTGGGCTACAGCGAACTTCATTGTGTGGGGTCCCCTTCCAGGGAGATTCGGGTAAAGGATCCGGCGAAACAAGCTGGGTTATAACCGGCTGCGCACACCGTGGGTGTTACTGTGTTTTGGACCCTGGCGGAAGCAGCGTCAAGGGATCGACCTCAAGCCCGTCTTTCCTTGTTTCAAAATGCAAGTGAGGACCTGCTGCATTGCCGGTCTTGCCTACAGTACCAATGACCTCACCTTGCTTGACTTTCTGGTCTTTCATCACGGACACTGTGCCAAGATGGGCGTATAAGCTTGAAAATCCCTGGCTGTGCTCGATCTCGACGGTGAGGCCGTAAGAATCCGATTGTCTCACGCTTGTAACCATACCTTCGGCAACCGCAACCACTTGAGTGCCTTCTTCAGCCGCGATATCGATCCCCTGGTGCAGTGACATACCCTGTGACTCCGGATTAGCTCTCCATCCAAAATACGAAACCACTTCGCCCTGGCAAGGCCAGGTCAATGCGCCTTGCCTGCCCGTTACCCCCCTGACCCAGAACTGTTCGATGTCGAAACGGGCTACAGTGGCAACCATTTCAGGAAGCTTTGCCACCCACGCCTTTACGTCGTCGTAGGTCATGTCATGGTCCACAGCCTGCCTGGCCATGGCGACAAGTTCTCCGGCCCTGTCCACATCTGACCTGGAAGCGCCCAGGATAACGAAGAAAATCATCAATGAAACCAGCGCCTGCCACGCCCACCCAGGCAAGGGCGTCTTTGCCAAAGTACCGGGTTGCCACCGCTGACTGGATTCTTGCCTGCCGTGTTTCCAAGCCATTGTTCACACCTCACTTCAAGAAAGGTTATTGTTGATAGGTATAAGATATGAATGAAGGATAGGAGCAGCGAGAAATCGAAGTGTATCCCATACAACCGTGGGGCTCTTGTTATTCTGCCGTTTGGAGCAGGGAGGCAGTTGATGTGGGCATACCCAGCAACAATAGTGGGGATATTTCAGCCCCCCGTATCATACTGGGAGGGCTCCAGATGGGAGCAGATCCTAATCCACCTGCATTGGTAGCTATTTCGTACCCGTCACCAGACAGGGCTCAAGGGGTGGCTGAGTATCTTATGTCGATTCAAGACGGAACAACGCCTTTTAAGTCCAGCCCCAACGTATGTGCGGGGGACACCGTGATTAAGGTCTATATCTCACCCACACCCGTTCCAAGCAAAGGGCATCTGTGCCAGGTCATGGCTAAAGCCGACCCCAGGCATTTGACTTATTGCTTCTACGTGGCCTCTTACGTAAGCGAAGAGCAGTTATCCGTATTTTACAGTTTCTTTGATCTTGCCAACCACTATGTGCTTACCGTAGCCCACGGGGACAAGCTGCTCTTGGATACCATCAATCTGATAAAATACACGATAAACAGGAGAGGAGTTTGACTTAGTGGCTGCAGCCAATGTTATCCCCGATGAACAAGTGCTTTGCGTGCCGACCAGGGCGCTCTACTCGGAGGTCGGCCGGTGGCGTGGCCTGACGGAACCCACTTCCGAGATATGGCGGGCCATCGCCAGGAATTCCTTGTTTAAGCCCAGAGCCCAGCTTGAGTATGACCCCTCTTACAAACAACTTGTGTCGTACACACTGTTCATCTCCGGACGGCGTATCTTCGTGATGCAGCGTCTTGAGGCACAAGGTGAGGAAAGGCTGAGAGGACTCCTTTCAGTGGGGGTCGGAGGGCATATGAACCCTGTACAAGATATACCGTGGCCGGGTAGAAGGCGCATTGCGGATCTCAAGAACCTGGTCACCGTGAACACCATAAGAGAGATCAAGGAAGAAGTGATCCTGGCGGGAGCCCCTCCGCTGCGGATCGTAGGTTTTCTCAACGACGATGACAACGAAGTGGGCAAGGTTCACCTTGGGGTAGTGTCTGTGGTACGCCTGACATCCCCTCTCCTCGCCGTAAGGGAAACTGACAAGATGCTCGGCAGATGGGCGGAATTGCTGGAACTCGGCCAGCTGGGCACCGGCACCTTGACCTTTGAAACATGGTCGTCACTGGTGCTTCAAGGATTGGTATAGACACAGAATGCCGTTACAAAAACGGGGGCACCTGGACTTGAGGTGCCCCCGGGTTCGTTTATGGCCGGGTATCAGATGGATATACCCAACCAGTCTGTCAGCAGGAAGCTGAGCCTGTTAAGGAACAACGAGATACGCCCCTGCACAGTGTTGCCAAACGCCGTTCCGAAACCGATCATCATGATATACCGCCCCAGACGGCCTGAACCCTGTATGAATTTGGACTCCTTGCCTGTCGTGAAGAAGAAGTATGACATTACCGCCATGAAGAAGACGAAGAACAGCACGTTGTTGGCCGTGTTGAGCGGCCTCATGACGTCCATGAGCTGGGTGAACACGGGCCTCGGAGAACGAGCAATGGCGCCGCCCAATCCCCAGCCCACAGACAGGGCAATGGGATATCGGGCAAGCCACCGGTATTGCGGCGGAGCATATCTGGTATATAGGAGCAATCCCAAGGCGCCCATAAGGATGAAGTAGTACTGCTTTTCCCCTATGGCATAGTTCTGCCAATAGGGCTTAATGAACGAGTGGAACAACCGCGTTATCTGGTACGAAGTGTATAGGGCCACCAGGGTGTATTCCGCGATTCTGTAGGCGAAGTTCTCTTTAATCAAGTAGCTGTAACAAGCCAACGTACAAATAGCTTGAACCAAGATTTGCGGATCGGTGCTCATTCTGATTCACCTCCCACGAAACACTTTCGTATCGCATAAAACCATCTTATTAGTCACGCTCTTTTGCCCTAAGGTAGAATCCAATATTACCAAGGATGACAAGGAGCATGATCCAGGCATGCCCCATGGACTGGGCGTCCATAAGCTTCACGGCCTTCCCTGCCTTGTCGAGCAAGAGCTCGTATTCTGCCGCTCCGGGCAGCCCCGCCAAGAGGCCCTTGATCTGGCCGGCCCTCAAGGTGTTCATAGCGCCAGGTACCTGCACGGCAACGTTTCCAACGTAAATGTTGTAGTCCGGGAAGTAAGTGGTGTAAGTGCCAACTCCCGGATCGCCAGCGGCGAATATTATGAGGTCTGAAGCGGTTGCCTTATCCCATTTCTTGAACCTTTGCATCAGCGGCAGATCGCTGAATGAGTTGCCGAGCATGTCTGTCTCAGCACAGGCCTCCCAGAAGTCGAGCTGCATCTGACGCCACAGGGTTGTGCCGCCAGGCTTGTAGCCCGCATATACCCAGTCAACGCCGTACTCGCAGGGGATCCCTTCTTCCTGGAGCTGCTCGGCTGTTTCTTCAAGCAGGGTATATCCGAGTCTTTCACCGGTGTTCCATTGGGCTACCATGATCACTTTTACGCCCCTCTGCATGCAGTGCCTGAACCAGGCTTGGAGCTGGGGCCCAAGCTCTCCTTCGGAGCCTCCACTGAAAGATACGTCGCCTACAACTATGTCCCCTGGCTGCAAGCTTTCTATCCAGTTATACACCGGAATTGTAGTCTCCTTATTGATGCTGATGGCAAGGCCGATGGGCTTGAGAACCGGGAATACCAACGAAAGAGCCATTATCACATAAACCCACCGGGGATCGATAGAGTCCAGTCTCTTCAGCCACTCCACAATATTTCCCTCCTTTCACAGTGTCATCAAGAACTGTGTATGTGCAAGGGCTTACCAATCTGTACCACCCAAGTAACGTTTCTCGAGGCCCAGAGCTACCCGCAAGATCGCGGCATATGCTCCAAGGAAGACACCAATTCCAATTGCACGCTGGCTGGCAGCGTTAGGTATGGCCAATAGCCAGTCCTTGATCCCTGAGAACCCGCCTAGCCAGGATTCCGAGCCCCAGATTGCGTTACCCAGGGACACGTTACCAAGCATCACAATGAACGCTACCACCATCATCAGCAAGGACTCAACGTTGCGGATCTTAAAGGCCCTATAGGCGGCTGATGCGATGAAGAATGCAAGCATCGAGAACATGGTGGAATCCAGAGGAACGATGACTGCGTCATAAATCCAGTTGAAAGCTTCACTCTCCAGGCCGCCGAAGAACAGGCCAAGGATGGCGTAGCCGTAGAGCACTATCAAGAGCCACACGCTGTAGATCCAGTGCTCACGCCGGCGCTTGATGGTGTTTCCGTGTACTCTCGTGAGGTTAATGAGCCCCATGAAAAGCCCCATACAGTACATGAACGTTACTGAGAATGAGATCCTGGAAAACAGCATCACGCCTTCGGAAATCTCGTAATTGAGCAGCGGATTTATCATCTCAAAGAGAAAGCGGAGCAATGTCATCAGGAAAGTGAGTGCTAACGGCACTTCCCGTTTCAAATCGGTTCACCTCCTCCTGTCATTCTCGCAAACATCAGAACTTGAGCATATCCACTAAGAGTGAGCTACCCGCGGTGTTCAACAAGGCACCTATGATGCAGAGGATCACAAACACCACGCGGGTGATGTCCTGAGATACCACCGAACCGTAGATCACCGGCTCTTTGGAAAGGGCAGCCGCTCCCGCATAGAACTCCTCACCGATCATGGTGTAGTCGCAGGAGGCAACGAAGAAGGGCAGCTGCGCAGTGGCTGACGTAGCAGCAACCTGAATCGCCCCTACCAAGGCACCGGCCTCAGCCAGGATCAGAGCCTCGGCGTAGAAGTAGCCGACCAGGAAGTTGGCTGCAGGTTTCTCCCTTGCGATCATACCGGCAACGCCCATGGTGTAGCCGAACTGCCAGTCCGACATGAACCTTACGTCATCGGGGTTAAAGGCATCCGGCCTTCCGGCTTCCAGGTAAGCTTGCCTGATGATTTCCTCGTTTACGGTCATGGAAAGCCATTCTGAGTTGGTGTTGATGATCCTCGTGTCGTAAGAAGCGCACAGTTTGGCTACGTGAGCAAGATAGGCCCAGAAGGCCCACGTGTCGTAGTCACCTACGTCCTGGTAGTAGCTTGTAATGTGGACCGGGCGTCCCATCTCCGTAGCTCTACCTACCGCTTCTTCGAAAGCCTCCAATCCCGGGATCCGGCGAATCTCAGGAATTGGCAGCCCAGCCCGGGCACGCTGAATCATCACGTACACCAGAAGGGCCATGCCGATGGCAAGGAACAGGCCTGCGATGGTACTGTCGTCGGGTACGAAGATACCCCACTTCACATCGGCAGCAAGAACTAGCTGGTTCAACAACTATTTCACCTCCTTGTAAAATAAAGCCATTTCCAAGAAACCAACCAAACCACCACTTATACTCCGGCTGTGGACCGACAACAAAAGTGATGCTTCGGTTCAAGTGATGTGCTACGTCGAGGAGTCTGTTGATTCATGAGATGGCTTTCGTTGACACTATATTCTACGCATCCTTGAAAATTCCTTCTTTGCGGTCTCATGACAATTGAAAGCTATATTGTATATCATCCGCATTGTTTGCATCCATGGCAATTCAGCCCATCCGGTACCTGTCCCCGATCAGGTGCACCCGTCAAAACCTCCGCACGGGTGTCGGCGAGATACAGGTTACATACCTACTTGCGCAGTTAACCGGCTGGTGTGCAGGCCGATGCCTTCACTGCAATCGCCTGGTAAAATGAGGGTTTCTCATGAGGAACATCAACAAAGGCAGGCCAAACACATAGCAGGACACAGCCTGGCCCAGCATTATGTGGCAGAACACAGGCCAGTAGCCGAGGCCGCTGAGGGGAGCAACGTACGCTGCCACTGCAAGCGCGTTAACCAGTACGGGAGGCAAAGGAGCCAAGTACGCATTGGGCATCCGCTCGGTGAGAACCCCGCTTATAAGGCTTGCTAAGGCCCCTAAGGTGACATCCCACACCAAGAACGGGCTGGCCAGGTTTGCCACAATACATCCGATATACAGCCCCCATTTGGCCCAAGGAAACAAAAATGGAAGTACTGTAAGGGCTTCAGATACCCTAACTTGCACCGGCCCGTAGCCGAAGCTTGAGAAAGGGGGGAGCATGGTCAGGACGGCGTAAGTCCCTGCCAGTAAAGCTATACGGGTTATGGTTGCAGAAAGAGACTTATCCTTGCCTACGGTTTCCATATCCTGGCTTTCATCCTTCACCTGCCTTCAACAAAGGGTTAAACAGGTCTACATGCGGATTGCACCTATGTCTTTCCTGTAATGGGCGCCTGGGAATGTGATCCTTTCCAAGGCGGCATATGCCTTGGACCGGGCTTCATCCAGGGTAGGCATAAGCGCTGTGACCGCAAGCACCCTGCCGCCTGACGTTACCGGGCTGCCTGTCTCATCCAGGCGTGTTCCTGCGTGAAATACCAACACGTCTTCCGGCTCCGCGTCGCAGGTGCCTTTGAACCCTTGTACCGGCAACCCTTTGGGATATGCGCCCGGATACCCGGGAGAGGCGAGCACAATGGTGACGGCGGCCTCGTCACGCACCACAACGGCCTTGCTCGAGATGAACTCTTCAAGGCGTCCATCTGCACACGCCAGGAGCAGTCCGGCAAAGTCCCCGGTCAATCTCGGCAACACGCATTGAGCCTCAGGGTCGCCGAACCTCACGTTGTACTCCAGCACTTTGGGCCCGTCCTCAGTAAGCATGAGCCCTGCGTAAATTACGCCCCGGTAGTCTATTCCCTCGCGTTTGAGGCCTAGGAAGGTTTTGTGTAAGACGTCCCTGTAAACAGCCTCTTCCAGCTTCCGGTCTACAAAGGGAAGAGGCGAGTACGCGCCCATGCCCCCTGTCATTGGGCCTTCATCCCCATCGTACACCCTCTTGTGATCTTTTGCCATGGGGAGGGGAAAGATCGTCTTGCCGTCACACAGGGCCATGGCCGTGGCCTCAATACCTTCGAGAAACTCTTCTATCACAATGCGCCTGCCGGCATCGCCATGGAGGCTGCCTGAAAGCATTTGGCCGACGGCGTCTACAGCTTCATCCATTTCTGCAGCTATTGTAACCCCCTTGCCGTACGCCAACCCGTCCGCCTTGATTACCCACGGCCCGGGCACGCTGCTCAGGTATTCCACCGCGTCTTCCCGGCGCTCAAACACCTTGTACCGTGGGTGGGGAATGCCATGCCTGGCCATGAAGTCCTTTGCCGTGCTCTTGCTGGCTTCAAGCCGCGCCCCGGCTCGTGTTGGCCCAAAAACCAAAACACCCCTGGAGGTCAGGAAATCTGCGATCCCTGCCGCAAGGGGGTTCTCAGGCCCAACCACCACAAACCCTATGGACTCATCTCGGCAAAGCCGGTAGACGGCCTCAAAGTTGGGATCTATGGGCACATTGCTCCCACAAGCTGCCGTGCCCGGATTCCCAGGTACAACCCACACTTGTTCTACACTCGGGCTCCTGTGTAAAGCCCACGCAAGGGCGTGTTCCCTTCCGCCTGATCCGATGACCAATACTCTCATCACAACGGCTCCCTTCGTTCAATGCATGCAATCGGCCTGGAGGATCAATGCAGGAAATGGCGATGGCCTGTAAGCACCATTGCGATACCATGCCGGTCAGCTACACATATTGATTCCTGATCCCTAATCGACCCGCCGGGATGGGCTATGGCAGTAACACCCGCTTCAGCTGCTTCTGACACTGCATCCGGGAACGGGAAGAAGGCGTCTGACGCAAGACACGCGTCCCTGGCCCTGTCCCCTGCCCGTTTGACAGCTATCCTTACGGCATCCACCCTGTTGGGTTGGCCGCCGCCTATGCCTACTGTCTGCAAACCCCGGGCAAGTACTATAGCGTTTGACTTGACATGCTTGCAGACGGTCATGGCGAATTGGAGGGTTCTGACTTCTTCGTCAGTAGGCTGCCTCTTAGACACCACTCGCCACTCTTCATGGCCGGGAAGGAGCTTGTCTTTCTCCTGCACCAATATTCCGCCCATGGCAGTTTTCAACGCATGTCCACCGCCAAGGGCAGGCCGGTTTGCGCCAGCGTCCCCTCCGCACCCCGATTGGCCGTTACCGGAACACACAGGAGCCAATGTAAGCAGCCGCAAGTTTTTCTTGGCTTTCAAGGTTTCAAGGGCATCCTCGGTGAATGACGGCGCTGCAACCACCTCGAGGAAGATATCTTTCATGGCTTCCGCACAGTCCTTGTCCACTTCGCAGTTGAAAGCCACGATACCGCCGAAGGCTGAAACGGGATCGCCTTGAAACGCAGCGTCAAAAGCCTCCCTGGGAGTCCTGGCTACGGCAGCGCCGCATGGTGCAGCGTGCTTGACTATCACGCATCCTGCCTGACTGAGATCCCACACAGCATGAAATGCGTTGTCCAGGTCGTTTATGTTGTTGTACGAAAGGGGCTTGCCCTGGATCTGGGCTCCTTTGAGAGACGGGATGTGTCCTCCCAACACCGGCTCGTAGTACCCGGCGCGTTGGTGGGGATTCTCGCCGTACCTTAGGGAAAGCACCTTGTGGTAGCCAAGTACCAGATGGTCAGGGAACGTATCTTGGGCCTGGCTGTCTTCCTGCAAAGAAGCGAAGTACGAAGATATGGCTGCATCGTACCGGGCGGTGTGGGCAAAAGCTTCATATGCCAGTTTCAGCCGGAGGTCCGGGCCTACTTCCCCATGGGCCCTAATCTCATCTATGATCAGGGGGTACCGGTCAGGATTGCACACCACGGTAACCCAGCGGTAGTTCTTGGCCGCCGCCCTTATAAGGGAAGGCCCACCGATGTCAATTTGTTCAATCACTTCTTCTAACGTAGCCCCGGGTCTCCTCGCAGCCTCCACAAAGGGGTACAGGTTGCACACAACCATATCAACCGGGGTCACTCTATGTGTCTCAAGTTGTTCCATGTGTTCCGGCTTGTCTCGCAGGGCAAGTATCCCCCCGTGGAGCTTGGGGTGAAGGGTTGTTACTCTCCCGTCGAGGATCTCGGGGAAACCTGTCACCTGGCTCACCTGGATAACCTGAATGCCTTCCCCTTCCAGGTACCTGGCCGTGCCTCCCGACGACACGATTTCCCAACCTGAATCCCGTAACGCCCGGGCCAACGCCACGATTCCGGTTTTGTCGGCCGCACTCAACACAGCGCGTTTCATTGATCACACCTCACTAACCCATGTATCCGCAGCCGTCCATGCGGGTGTATCAGCACCATGCCCCGGTGGGCGGATTAGCGGTTTAGTCCTTTACCGGTGCCGTCAATATTTCAACCTTGCGCCCTTTTACCTTCACCCTGCCCTGAGCAATGAGGTTTATGGCCTCAGGAAGGATCCTGTGTTCTATCTCCAAGATCCGTCCGGAAAGGGACTCAGCGGTATCGTCTTGGCAAACTTCGCAGGCGCCCTGGATGATGATGGGGCCGCCGTCCACTGACAGGTCTACAAAGAAGACAGTCGCACCTGCCACTTTGACACCGTAATCCAAGGCTTGCTTCTGGGCGCCGAGCCCTGGAAACGCAGGCAGGAGGGACGGGTGTATGTTGATCACTTTCATGGGAAAGGCCTGGAGCAGGGTTTCACCTACCAACCGGTCGTACCCGGCGAGTACCACAAGTTCCACACCATGGGACGACAGGATTTCCACCAATCTCCGCTCATAGGCAGGCTTGCGCGCCGGCCACTTGCCGTATTGGCGTGGCTCCACGACAAAAGCAGGCACGCCCTTCGCCGCTGCCCTGTCCAAGGCAAGTGCCCCGGGCCTGTTGGATATCACCACCTTCACCTGGGCAGGTATCCTGCCCGCTTCACACCCGTCAAGGATGGCTTGAAGGTTGGTACCCCTTCCCGAAACCAGCACCCCCAGGGAAAGGAGATCAGCATCCCGGCTATCCAACTACCTCACCTACCACAAATGAGCCAATCCCGGCCTCACTGCACAATTCCATGACCTTGTGGACGTCATCTGCCTCGACTACAACCGCCATGCCTACACCCATGTTGAACACCCTGTACATCTCAGACTCAGCAATCCTGCCCAACTCCTGGATAACCCGAAACACGGGCGGGACTTCCCAGCTGAAGTCAAATGCAACCTTAAGCCCCTGGGGCAGTACCCGCGGCACGTTTTCAATCAAACCCCCGCCGGTAATATGGGCGGCACCCTTAAGGCAAAGGGTGTCCCTGATCTTGAGTAGGAGGGGGGCATATGTCCTCGTAGGCTCCAGTAATTCCTCTCCCAGGGTTCTCCCGAATTCGTCCACGTGGCGGCCCAGATCCCAGCGGGCTTCCTTGAACACCTTTCTCGCCAGGGTATAACCGTTTGAATGCAAGCCTGAAGAGGCAAGCCCTACCACTACATCTCCGGCTTTGATCATTGATCCGTCGATCAGCTCGGACTTGTCCGCCACACCCACGCAAAAACCCGCAAGATCGTACTCACCGGGGCCGTAAAGGTCGGGCATCTGGGCAGTCTCGCCGCCGAGCAGGACACACCCGACAGCCTGGCACCCGGCTACAACGCCCTTCACAAGCTGTTCAACCAGGCCAGGTGTAAGCTTCCCCCCGGCAATGTAGTCGAGGAAGAAAAGGGGCCTTGCTCCTGAAGTAACCACATCATCGACATTCATGGCAACCAGGTCTATGCCTACGGTATCATGCTTGTCCATCTTCTGGGCTATTATCACCTTGGTGCCTACTCCATCGGCCCCCGAAGCGAGCACCAGGTTACCATATCCCAGATGCTCCATGCTGTAAAGCCCGGAAAAACCCCCTACGCCCGAAAGCACCCCGGCATCCCCGGTTTGTGCCGCCATCAGCTTTATCTTCGACACCCAGGAAGCCGCAGCATCGATATCCACTCCGGCTTTGGCGTATTCTTTGGCGTATTCTATGGATCTGACGGATTTATCTCCGGCCATCTGAACCTGCGTCTCCTTCCGGTGCCACAGGGTAATCTCCTGTAAAGCAGGCTGTGCACAAATTTCCTACCCGCCGGCCCAGTACTTCCTCCAAGTCGTGTACATACAAGAAGGCAATGCTATCAGCCTCAATAGCTTGCCTGATCTGCTCTTCGGTCTTGCCCACGGCGATCAGCTCACCTCTGGAAGAGGTGTCGATCCCGTAATAGCATGGGAATCTGTAAGGCGGGGAGCTGATCCTCACATGCACTTCCCGGGCCCCTGCTGCCCTCAACAAGCCCACTATGTATTTGGAGGTGGTGCCCCGCACCATGGAATCGTCGACCAGCACCACGCGCTTGCCTGACACCAGCCTTTGCAGCGGGTTGATCTTTATCTTCACCCCAAGTTCCCTAAGGGATTGCCTGGGGGCGATAAACGTCCTGCCTATATACCTGTTCTTTACGATCCCCATTTCATAGGGGATACCCGCTTCTTCGGCATAGCCGGAGGCAGCCGACAGGGACGAATCGGGGATCCCCGTCACTAGGTCCGCACCCAGGGTCTCCTTCCGGGCGAGTCGCCTCCCCAGGGCTTTCCTGGCAGCATGCACATTGACGCCGTATATATCCGAATCGGGCCTGGCGAAGTATATGAACTCGAAAACGCAAAGGCTTGGGCGGGTTTTCGTCTCACAACCGCCGATGCGATATGACACCGGTTCCCCGGCATACGGCAGGCCCGGATCTTCGGATTGCACTTCTTGGATGAATATGACTTCTCCGGGGTCAAGTTCGCGGACAAACTCGGCGCCGACAGCATCCAACGCACAGGTTTCTGAACATACAATGTAGGCCCCGCCCAGCTTGCCCAAACACAGGGGCCTGAAACCGTTGGGGTCCTTGGCGGCGATTACCCCGTCGGGTGTGAGGACACACAAAGAATAAGCTCCTCTCAAAGCAGGCAGTGATTCTACAAGAGCTCTTACCGGATCTCCTAAGCCTGACTTGGCCATGAGATGGGGGATTACTTCGCAATCGGATGTGGTTTGAAATATGGAACCGCCCCGTTCCAGATCCGTCCGCAGCCGCACCGCATTTACGAGATTGCCGTTATGGGCAAAGGACATCTGCCCCTGCCACATCCTCACCGTAATTGGCTGTGCATCTTCAATGCCGCCCTCATCCCCTACGTTGGAGTACCTGACATGGGCAAGGGCTGAAGAACCTGTCAACCGCGTTATGTCGTCCCTGGAGAAAACATCTGATACCAGGCCCATGCCTTTCCTGGTATGGATGCGCCCTCCGTTGACCACCGCTATCCCTGCAGCTTCCTGCCCCCTGTGCTGCAGTGCGTAGAGCCCGTAGTAACACAGCTCTGACGCTTTTGGGTGCCCTACCACGGCAAATATCCCGCACCGTTCTCTTATTTCCTGAATCTTTAGAATTCCCATACAGGGTATCCCTCTTCTTTGAGGTTTCCCATTGCTTCCAGGATCTTGTCTGCCATGCCCCGCCTGTAACCGGCCAGCTTCTCAGCCAGGGAACCGTCGGTAATGGACAAGATCCTCACGGCCAGTAGCCCGGCATTTTTCGCCGAATCAATGCCCACACAAGCCACAGGCACCCCCGGGGGCATCTGTGATATGGCAAGCAACGCATCCATTCCGTCAAGGGTGCCTGCGCTGATAGGTATACCGATGACAGGGATATCCACCAAAGACGCCAGCGCGCCCGGCAGGGCCGCTGACAGCCCTGCCGCTGCGATAGTAAGCTTAACCCCTCTTGAACATACCGAACGGGCATATTCCTCCAGGAGTTCGGGGGTCCTGTGGGCCGAAATCACCGCAACCTCGTAACTGACCCCGAACTCACCCAGCACTCCGAAAAGCGGCTTAACCTTGTCCAAATCGCTGGCAGAGCCTAGCACCACTCCAACCTGTACACCCTCGTGTTTCGGATCCACGGAATACGCCCTCCTCCTTGAGTCTTGTGAACGGTCCGCCCGGTTATCCTTCAAGCACCTCCAGCGTAACCGGCCGGGTTAGAACAACCCGGGAACCAGGTGAATCACTGATATGGCGGCCAGTATGTAAACCAGCCAATGGATCTCTTTGGCCTTCCCGGTAAGCAGTTTCACAGCCACATAACTGATGAAGCCCGCGGAGATGCCGTCAGATATCGAATAGGCAAAGGGCATCATAACTATGGTCATGAAAGCTGGAAAAGCCTCTGAAAACTCAGACCACTCGATCTCCTTAACAGGCAGCATCATGAGCACGCCTACGATGATAAGCGCAGGAGCCGTAGCCTGGCTGGGGATCATGCCGGCAAGGGGTGCGAAAACCAGCGACACTAAGAACAAGACGCCTATCACTATGGCAGTGAGGCCTGTACGTCCGCCCTCGGCGATGCCTGCGCTGGATTCCACATAGGTGGTAACGGTGCTTGTACCCAGAGCCGCTCCGAGACATGTACCTATGGCGTCCACGGTCATCATCTCTTTGATCCTCGGAAGTTGCCCGTTTTCGTCGAGCATGCCGGCCCTGGAAGCCGTACCCATGAGGGTGCCCACGGTGTCAAAAACGTCCACAAACCAGAAGCTGAAGATGGTCATGAAGCCTAGGCTGAGTGCGCCCTTGATGTCCATTTTGAGGGCAATGGGCGCCAAAGATGCGGGCTTGCCTACAATGCTGCCGGTGATCTGGGTGACGCCCATGGGAATTCCGATGACAGCGGTTATCAAGATACCCAAGAGGATCGACCCGCGTACGCCCCTGGCCATGAGCACGGCGGTTATGAGCAGCCCTATCAGGGCCAGCGCCGTACCCTTGTCGGCAAAATTACCCCTTGTAATGACTGTATCAGGGCTTCCCTGGATGATGCCTGCATTGATAAGGCCGATCAAGGCGATAAACAGCCCGATGCCTACGCCAACCGCCCGCTTGAGGGTCTTGGGCATGGCTGCATCGAGAACGTTGATCGCACCGGTAACACTCAGGATCAGGAATACAACACCGGACAGAAAAACCGCACCCAGGGCCGCCTGCCAACCTGCCTGGGCAGCTACTACGAAGGCAAAAAACGCGTTAAGCCCCATGCCGCTGGCAAGGGCGTAAGGGTAGTTCGCCATAAGCCCTGCAAGGATCGTGGTGATGCCCGCGGATAGGGCGGTGGCGGTCATCACGGCACCGAAAGGCATGCCCGTGGTGCTCAGGATATCAGGGTTAACAAAGAGGATGTAAGCCATGGTCATGAATGTGGTGACACCTGCAATCACTTCTGTACGCACATCGGTACCGTTCTCTTTGAGCCTGAACAAACGTTCCAGCAAGGATTTTTCCTCCCTCACTAAACTGATCGCTCAATACTGCACGAAACCCGGTCACGAATCCGGGTTTTCCAACACACCTACATAGTTCAATCCCCTGTATTTCTCCGCGTAATCCAGGCCGTATCCTACAACAAACGCATTGGGGATTATGAACCCGTAGTAATCCAAACTGGCTCTTACCCGCCTTCTTGCAGGCTTATCGAGAAGTGCGCACACTTTGAGGCTTGCAGGCTGCCTGTTCCTCAAAGTGTCCAGAAGATATCTGAGGGTAAGCCCTGTGTCTACAATGTCTTCAACCAGGAGGACGTGGCGTCCTGCCACACTCTGTTCGAGGTCTTTCGTAATCCGTACTTCCCCCGATGACTCGGTTGAAGCCCCGTAACTGACAGTTCCCATAAAGTCAACTTCTACATCGCAATCCAGGTACCTGATCAGGTCGGCCATGAACATGAAACTTCCTTTCAACACGCCGACCATAAGCAACTCCCTGCCTGCATAATCCCTGGAGATCTCCTGGGCAAGTTCCTTAACCCGCTTTTGCAGTTCTTCAGCGCTTATGAGCACTTTAATCGAGTGTTCCCGCAGAAATCCTCACCTCCTTAGGCTTCTGACTTAAATTTATCACCACAATTCAACTAATGCAATGATAAATTTGACAACAATGAAAGTGTCAAACAATTTAAACATGGTACAATTTCAGCGGTGGGGCGTATTAGAATAGTACAGTGCATCTGAAGCCGGGCTGTCGGTAATAACCGGAAGCTTGTTGGGCGCAGTACGATGATGCGGTTACATTTGAGGGGTGAAGGCGTGTGTCCAAGAAACTGTACCGTTCAAGAACGAAAAGGATGGTTTTGGGCGTGTGCGGAGGGCTTGCAGAGTACTTGGATGTAGATGAAACCCTCATCCGTCTGGGGGTTGCTTTTGTGACCTGCATAACCGCCATCGTACCCGGAGTCTTGTTCTATCTGGCGGCTGCAATCATAATCCCGGAAAACCCTAGCTGATGCAAGCAATGAAGACAGCAAACACAACGTTTGCCAAAGGCTGCCGGGCGCAAACACCGGCTCTTGAGACCCAGGCGCGATAGCCCACGACAAGGCTGATCCCAGGCTCAATCCATCAGGAACATGGCTGCAAGAATGCAGGCAAGCATTATTAGGTTCAAGAGACCCAGAAGCTTGGCATCGCGCCCGGTCTTCACAACCCACAGGAGGCTTCCGAGAAAACAAGCCACATATATGCAACTCAAGACGATGTTGATCTTCCTGTGCTTCCTCCACAGGGCCATCTTCTCCTCCCATGACATCTCATCCCATTGAGGAGTCTCCCACACCGGAGGCTTAAGCCGGAGCCATTTTCTCACAACCCCGGTCCATCTGCTGAACTTCACCTACGGAATACCTCCAGGTTAGCCTGAGGTACCGTTATCAGGCTTCCATCATCAAGCCTCACCTTCGCAGCCTCTAGGACAGCCTCGCATTCTACTTCGCCCGGCTCTTCAGGCAAGTCTTCCACTGTACCCCACAGCCCGAAATACGGAGGCCTGGTACATCTGACCCTATCCCCGATTTGCAGCGCCGCATATGTTACAGGCGGGACTGAGTTGGTCTCATCTGAAATCACCGGCGGCTGGGCGGCCGATTCTGACAAACAGGTTTGGATATCCTCACCGGTGTCAATGATGATCTCAGGCCTTATCACCCCTGCCCTGATTTGGGTGGTGCCATCGATGGAAGCAATCCTCCCGTTGTATCTCTTCAGTATCTCCCAGCTTTCCTGGTTCATAGCTGCCCGGCCGAACCCCTCAAGGATAACTACGGTGAAATCCGCATCCTCCTGGCCTGTCAGCCCGGTATTCAGTTCTCTTCCGGCAACATGGACCAGGTCTAGCTGGTTCATGCCTCCGGTGATAAGGCCAAGGGCGCCCCGTTCCCTCGCCGCCTGGACAGACTCGAGGGATGCGAAAGAGCCTGAGACAAGGATCTTGCCCCTCACCCTCTCATCTATCGTGCCCTCGTCAAGAGGCAGGTCAGGGCCGTCACACATCATCATGAGCTCCCCTGAGCATTCACCGCCTATACCGAAGACTCCCTGAATATATCCGCCGATGGTTTCGACCAGCGCTCCGTAATTTGGGATAATCTTGCTTACCCTGCCCCTTACATGAGCGAGCACCTTGGTATGCTTTATGGGCCTTACTATGGTAATAGTACCGGTAAGGGGACATATCTTTTCCACGACTCCGCTGATGGGAGCACATACAAAATCCGTGCCGTCAAGATCGGCGATTATCTTTCCTTCATACACATAGTCGCCTTCCCTGACCCTGGTAAACAACCTGAGAAATGCAGGCCTCACGTTCAATCTGGACGCGGCTGCCACTATGGCCGCGGGTTTGGTGGACCGCGGATCTTCCCTGATTACTACCCGGCCTTGGGTTCTTGAAATATACTCGATCACTCCGTCGCACGGGGAAGTAACCTCTATCACTTCAGACCAGAACCCCTTTTGATACCTTGCGATTACTTCTCTGGCCTTCACAATGTCGCCGACTCGTTTGATCATAACCCGATCCACGAGCTCAGGAACCACCGGCTGCCTCAGTTCCGACCTAAGGTCAATTACATGGGGATTGCCTCTTACATACTCGGCCTTGGCTATCAGGGTATCAGGCGTCACCGCATCCCCTTCCGACACAAGCACTTCTCCGGGAGTGGGCAATTTCCGTTCCTTACGTATTACCGCTTTTTCCAACACCTTGAGAGTGGAGAGCACGGCCATGGGCTTACACCTCCAATCCTTCCAGGATATGGCGGGGATACGCCCCGAGGGCATCGTACCATCCTGCCACCGTCCGCCTGATGTCAGCTGCATCCCGGGGGAATTCAAGGGGCCGGCCCCGCCCGTCCAGTATGAGATAGGGACTTCCGGCAGACATCCTACCTGAAACAGGCCTTCCCGCACCGGCCCCCGCGTCAAACTCTCTTCCAGGCACGACTTCGAACACGATTTCGTCGCCTTCCGAAGCCGGCTTTATCACCTCTAAGACACCTGCCACAACATCGTAAGTATCGCCTCCGGCAGTGACCCTGGCAATAGTCCTGCCCGGAGCAAGCCTGCGGCCCACCGGCGCAATGCACGTTCCCAGGGGTATCAAGGCCTCCTTCCGGATGATCTCCCCTGCAATACCCCTGTCAATATCGATTAACACGCCCACATGGGGCAGCAGAAAGCGGCTGGCTACGTACAAGTCGGTGATCCCCTCAGGCTGGAGTCCGTCCAGAAGCATCATGGCTGCTTGGGCACGCCTGGGCGCATAGGACAGGGCTCCTCCGGTCCCGACCAGGACCTTGATTTGCATCATGTCTACAAGGGTTTCGCCTGAAGCCGTTTGTTCGAAGACATCCCCTGCCCCGCGCTGCTGCCTCACCCCTTTGAGGCCACGTATGAGCCCCTTGTGGTGTTCCAGGGAAAGCCTCAAGGCCTCCTTACAGACCGCTTGCTCCAGTACGAGTTCATGGAAGGTATGGGGCAATCCCGTAGGCCTTATCATCTTGTTGAAGTTCCAGTTCCTCACTATGTTCTCGTCGGCCTCAAAAGGGAGCCACCTCAACACCATGTCGGGAGTGGCCTCGGCAAGCACATTGCCCATACTGTACGACATCCCCAGGTTGGCCGACACGGTCCTGTAGAACCGGTTGTCTATCACTGAAAACACGTCGGTAGTAGCTCCGCCTACATCAACGGCCAGAATGTCGCCGTCAAGTTGTTCAGCCATGAAACGCAAGGCGTCGCCCACTGCGACAGGGGTGGGTTTAACATGTCCTTCAGCCCAGGAAACAAGGGTATGGTAACCTGGTGCATGCATCATCACATGTTCCAGGAAAAGATCGTGGATCCGGTGCCTGGCAGGTTCAAGCACTTCTTTTTCAAGCACCGGCCTTATATTGTCAGCAAAAGAAAGCTCCATTTCGTCCCTGAATACTTGCTCCACAAAACTCCTAGCCTCCACATTACCTGCAAAGATAACCGGCGTTTTGAAATCCTGGCCGAAGCGTGGCTCTGGGTTTGCCATGGCCACCATCTCCGCTATGGCGGCGACTTCAGAGATGTTCCCCCCGTCAGTTCCCCCTGTGATCAACACCATATCCGGCCGTGCCCGTTTGATGGCATCGATCTTTTCAAGTACGCCGCGGGGGTCGTCCAGGGCGATCAAATCTGATACTATGGCGCCGGCTCCCAAGGCCGCCCTGTGAGCCGATTCAGCGGTGATCTCTTTCATGAGACCGGTAACGACCACTTGCAGGCCGCCGCCTGCGCTTGATGTAGTTACAAATATGTCAACGCCTGAACCGTCGCCTGCAGGTGTGATTAGCCTGGAGCCCTCCATAAGCTTTATGCCTGTTTGTGCTTCCAACTTAGATAAGGCCCGCCTCAGCCCTACCATTACATCCAGATAAGGGGATTCCACCGTTGTGGGAGACACTGTCTTCCCCTTCATCACCCAAGTCCCGTCTTGCCTTTCAAACACGACCGCCTTTGTGGTCGTGCTACCTATGTCTGCCGCAAGAAGCCGCCGATACACATTTATCCCCCCTTGAGCCGGACTCCAAGAGCTGGCTTCGGTGGCCTGGAACGTAGATGAGTAGCTGCATTGAGGTTAGACTTCAGGTCATGTTTCTACGCTGTTGACAAAACTCCTCTTTGTCCGAAAAAGGCAATATCCATTATATTAAGACGAGACCGTATCAGAATTGAGAACCCATTGGCCGCCTGAGTTCATCCGGCTCAGACAGGTTGTCACATAATTGCGGTGATGGTAGACTCTAAAAAACTTCCGAATTTGACAGGAGAGATCTGTTATGCATAGAGACAACAAGTTCCTGGAACGCGCATTGTCCTTTGACGACGTGCTGCTGGTTCCAGGCTACTCCGAGGTACTCCCCAGGGATGTAGACATCTCCACCTCCATAGGCAAATCCGTTAAACTCCGCATGCCCATCCTCAGCGCTGCCATGGACACGGTAAGCGAAAGCAGGATGGCCATCGCCATGGCCAGGGAGGGCGGGCTCGGAATAATCCACCGGAACATGTCCATAGACCGGCAGGCTCAGGAAGTGGACAGGGTGAAACGCTCGGAACACGGGGTAATCACAGATCCCTTCTACCTTTCCCCTGACAAGACCGTTGAGGATGCCCTCAACTTGATGGCCAGGTACCACATTTCAGGAGTGCCTATCGTATCTGATGAGGGCAAGCTTGTGGGAATCATCACCAACAGGGATATCCGGTTTGAGGAAGATTACACTAAACTCATAGCCGATGTGATGACAAAAGAAGGGCTCATAACCGCTCCCGTGGGAACATCACTCGACCAGGCCAAAAAGATCATGGCCAGATACAAGATTGAAAAACTCCCTCTGGTAGACGACGAATTTCATTTGAAAGGGCTTATCACTCTAAAGGATATCGAGAAAACCAGGCAGTATCCAAACGCATCCAAGGACGACAAAGGCCGGTTGCTTGCCGGGGCATGTGTGGGGGTTGGCCCGGGCACAATGGACAGGGCCAAAGCGCTGGTAGACGCCGGAGTGGACGTGATTGTAATCGACAGCGCCCACGGCCACTCAAAGGGCGTGCTGGACACCGTGGAAAAAATCAAAGCAGCCTTCCCTGAAAAGACCATCGTAGCCGGCAACGTGGCCACCGGCGAAGGAGCCCGGGATCTTATCAAACGCGGCGCCGACTGCATCAAAGTGGGGGTAGGCCCTGGGTCCATATGCACAACACGGGTGATAGCAGGCGCCGGAGTGCCCCAGATCACCGCCATATTCAACGCTGCGGTAGTCGCAAAGGCGCACGGCATCCCGGTGATCGCCGACGGAGGCATCAAGTATTCCGGTGACATTGTAAAGGCCCTGGCTGCAGGAGCAGACGCTGTCATGCTCGGCGGGCTCTTGGCCGGGACCGATGAGAGCCCGGGAGAAATGGAAATCTGGCAAGGGCGCAGCTTCAAGGGGTACCGCGGCATGGGCTCTCTGGGTGCAATGAAACAAGGCTCCGCCGATAGATATTTCCAAGAACCTTCATCCAAACTGGTGCCCGAGGGCATCGAAGGAAGGGTACCGTACAAAGGGCCTGTTGCCGATACAATCTACCAATTGATTGGCGGGCTGAGGGCAGGAATGGGATACTGCGGGGCTTCCAACATCGAGAGCCTCCACAAGAATGCCAAGTTCGTAACCATAAGCAGCTCGGGGCTCAGGGAAAGCCATCCCCATGATGTATGTATAACGAAGGAGGCACCCAACTATACGCCCTTCTCCAATTGAGAAGGCGGCGTAATCTGCTCATACGTGCGATTTTCAGATGTCCGGCAGGCAGTCAACGCCTTCCGTGTAAACGTTGGCCGGATTCCACAGCATGTACGTGTGGATGCCATGTTCAAACACGGCGTTGATCTGGTCCTGGACCTCTTTAGGGCCGTACCTGTACCTCATTGAGAAGTCTTGGAGCCATGGACGGACCTTGGCCCTGAGTCCCTCCGTGCGGGTCAGCGCTTCTTCCATGGCCTTGTACACAACCTCATACGGGTGCTTCTCGGGAACCTCAAATCCGTAGATCCCCGGGTTGTAGTAGTGGGACGGGTACACCATGGGGGATATGAAATCCACCAAGTCTGCAAGCTGTTCCAAACGCTGCCCGATGCCCATGTCGTCTTGGGCAATGGTCACAAAGCCAAACACGTCGGCGCTCAGATAGGCCTTGTTCTCCAACGCTTCTCCTACATACTCGAGAAATGCAGCTATGGCATCGCCCCTTGATTCATACTCGTCGTGTCCGGGCATGAGCACGCCCTTCTTTTCCACTCCCTGGGCGCTGTCAGGGAATCTCACGTAGTCCAGCTGGATCTCGCGGAAACCCATGTCTGCTGCCCACAGACAAACATCCTTGACGAATTCCCAGTTCCGCTTGTCATAGGGATTGAGCCAGAGCCGGCCGTCCCTATCCCTCCACAATGAACCGTCAGCGTTCCTAATGGCTTGCTCAGGGAATGCCGCCGCCATGTAGGGATCCTGGAAGGCGACGATCCTTGCTATTAAGTAGTAACCTTCTTGTTTCAGCACATTCACAAGGGCCCGGAAATGGGTGTAAGAGCCGGCTTTGGAGGGGATACCCGGCGCTTCAGTCGGGATCCTGCCATTGTTGTCTTTAACGTCGACTACCAGGCAATTGAGTCCGGGATTGCTGCGCACAAACGTGATAACGTCAGTAAACAACGAAGGCGTGCCAAACACGTCCATGGCCACATACAGCCCTCTGGCAGACAGAGCCTGCTCCATAGGGGCGAGCGCCGTCTGCTCCCCTGCACCTGAATCTTGGCCTTCGAGGCCTTGACCCTCTTCGACTTGGCCTTCCTGTACCCCGCCGATCCCACCTTCATCAAGCCCGCCTTGGCCTGTCCCCTCCCCAGGCACTTGAGGCCCGGCGGTTTCCCACGGCACTGGCAACACCTCGAAATGATACGCAGTAATCAGACCGGTGGCAAAAATTAGCAAGGCCGCTGTTACCCAGACATGGGTGTCCCTTGCCTTTCTTTGGCGCTTCAGAGAACGCCTGGGCTCAAAGCTCGTTTCCCCCATGAAAATTCTCCCATCTATTTGCCTGCTAGATAGCCAAGTTCACTTCCCTGCTCATTTCTTGATAGACGCCAAGAACCCTTCCCGGGTTTCGGGTTCCGAACTTCATTCTGTGTTATTTGGGCTTAACTTGTCTCAAGGCGACGCTGATTTCAAGGTATCCCAAGGGCATTTCCAGGGGGATTATGAGCCTTTGGATGTCCAATGTGGAAATCACCACGCCTGCGCCCGACACCAGCGTGGGGGGAGACAGCTTGCATACGTAGCCGCATTCCTCCAACCCTATGGCCGCACGGCCTGTGATGATGTTCCCCATTTCCGCAATTGCCGATTCGGCCAACTCGTCAAACATAGGCACAGGTTCGCCTATCATTGCCGAGGCCATGGCCTTGGCCGTACGTTCGGCCATGGAATAAATCACAATACCCTCTGCGTCTCCCGTAACACCTATGGCCACGCTAACCTCTCCCGATGTTGAACGGGATGCTTCCAAACGCAACTGGCCGCGGTTAACCTCGGTGTTAAGCTCTTGCTTAAGGAAGGTCAAAGCAGACTCCAGGAACGGGTTTACCAAAGCTGCCCTAAACATGCCATCTCTCCTTTCTCAACTGTTGCACCGGCTGAAGGAGCACGGACCGTGCCTAAGCCGTCCCAATCAAGGCATGCGCCTGTAGAAAAACGGGAAAATCTGTGTAAGCCCATAATGCTGGGGGTTGAATATGGCTTCCGTTGCCCCCATGAACAATACCCCTCCCGACCTCAAGGAAGCCGCCAACCGCGTCAATACGTCCTGCTTGCTCCGTTCTGAAAAGTAGATAAGTACGTTCCGGCATATGATAAGGTCCATGTTGCCGGGATACTCCGAGGCCAGAAGGTCATGCCGCCGGAAACTCACCATCCGCTTGATGGTATCAGCCACTACGTACAAGTCATCTGTCTTCCGGAAATACTTGTCCAGAAGTTTCTTGGGAACGCTCTTGACTTCGGACGCAGTATACCTACCTGCCCTGGCCTTGCTCAGACTGGTCTCATCGATGTCCGTCCCGAGCGCGAATACGCCATGGAGCGACCGTTCAGCGAACACCATCGCAGCCGAATACGCTTCCTGGCCTGCAGCTGAGCCTGCGCTCCACACCCTCATGCGCCATTTGGCTGAGTCAGCCAGGAGCGGCAGTACCTGCCCCGCAAGCACGTCCCATTGTTCCCGGTTCCTGAAGAACTCAGACACGTTGATGGTCAGGTATTCAGCCAGCCGTGCAACTTCCTCAGGATCTCGCTGCAGGCGCATGGCAAAGGTGGCAAAATCGGGTATGTTGCGGCGCTTCATGTAATTGGCCAGCCGGCGGTACATTTGCTTACCTTTGTAGTTCTGCAGGTTGATGCCTGTGAGTTCAGCCGCCTTGGCACAGAAGTACGAGTAATCCGCGCCAAATGGATGAGATTCCGTTGTGTTTACCGAATCCGACATAACCGTCCGCTCCCCCGTCGTGTTAACGATTGGTGCAAAACTCTTCTACGGCACTTGCTATATCGTCCAAAGGCACCAGCTCTTCGCACCCACCTGCTTCGTAGCAAGCTTTGGGCATCCCCCATATGACTGAAGTCTCCTGGTTCTGGCATATAACTCTGGCTCCCGCCTTTCTGGCCGCCCACGCTCCCTTGGCGCCGTCAAATCCCATACCCGTAAGGATGACTACCATGAGGTTGGCCTTAAACAGGGATCCGGCGTCAAAAAGGGTTACGTCCACGGAAGGCTTTACACCGTGCACCGCGTTGCCTTCATCGAGGTAAACATAGTAAACCCCATGCCCATTCCCGGACGACTTGTCGACCCTCAGGTGATATCCGCCTGGAGCAACAAGGGCCACTCCGGGCTCGAGTACATCTTCGTCAGCGGCTTCCCGCACTTCAAGCGCGGAAAGCATGTCCAGGCGCTTGGCCAAGGATGCAGTGAAACCTCTTGGCATATGTTGGCAGATTATGATGGCAGCAGGCAGATCCGCCGGCAGGTTAGGGATGATTTCCTCAAGAGCTTGGGGGCCTCCTGTGGAAGAACCTATGACCACCAGCGTATTTACAGGCGCCTTGCCGTTGGAAACCCTGAGTTTCTTGCCCCTTTCGGTTTCATGCCGGTATCTGAGTTCTTGTACCCGCAGCCTTGCCCGCGACGCTTGAACCACTTTTTCGCATAACTCCCTCGCCACCAGGGGGACCAGGCCACGGGACACGGGTTTGGGCACGAAGTCAACGGCACCCATGGACAGAGCTTCCATGGTGATCTTGGAGCCCCGCTGGGTCAGGGACGAAAACATTACCACGGGCAGGGGCCGTTTCATCATTGTGTCCCTCAGGACGGACAGGCCATCCATCTTGGGCATTTCAATATCCAGCACCATGACATCAGGGTTAAGGGAGATACACTTGGCCACGGCCTCTACGCCGTCCTTAGCCTCATCTATCACCGTTATCCCGGGATGACTCTCCAGCATCCGCCTGAGCATGCGCCTCATGTAAAGAGAGTCGTCCACGATCAGCACCCTGATCTTGTTGTGCGGTTCCCCGTATCTCACTGTCCGCATTGCTTCTTCACTGCTTCCAGAAGCCTGTCAGGGTCGAAGGGCTTGACCAGGAAATCCTTGGCCCCCGCCTTGATAGCCTCTAAGACCATGCTCTTCTGTCCCAGGGCCGTCACCATTACCACCCTTGCATTGGGGTCTCCAGCTTTCATCTGCTTCAGAGCTTCGATCCCATCCAGCACGGGCATGGTAATGTCCATCAGGACGACGTCAGGCTTCTCTTCGAAGTACCGCTTGACAGCCTCTTCACCGTTGGACGCTTCGATAACCTCGTAACCGTTGGCGGCCAAGAGCTTGGAGGTCCTGTTCCGCATAAACATGGCATCATCTGCAACCAAAACCTTCGCCATCAATATCCACTCCTTGGTCAAATCTCCGCGGCAACCTCATCGGTTGAAACCGTCACCTTTCCGGAACTTATGTAAAGCCGCATTGTCCGGCTGTAATTTCCGCCCAAGTGCTCACCGGCGACACGAATGCCCTCTTTTCTCAAGGCTTCCCGGACTGCCCGCACGTTCATGGCCCCTATGTCCCCCACGGGAGAAACCAGGCTTGGGATCACGTTGGCCCCGCCGGCAATCCACGCTCGGAGGTTTTCTTTCTTGCACCCCATGTCCAGCAAACCCGATATCAGGCATGGAATGGCCGTCTCTCCGTACTTGCCCAGGGGTTCGTCAGTATCCCGCAACTTGTGGGGCAAGAACACATGGGCCATCCCCCCTGCCCTGCATTCAGGATCCCACAGGGCCACTGCCACACATGAACCGAGGGAATAGGCAACAAGCACTGCTTCATCGTCTTTTGAGAACTTGACTTCACAGAACCCTACCGGGACCAGGTTCATATCCATCCCCTTTCCGTATGTCCGGGACCTGTGCCGCCCTTTACCGCCACAGCAAGGTATTGGTGTCAAGGATCACAGCCGGGTCACCTTGGGGCAGGATGGTGGCGCCTCCTATACCCTTGATGCGCGAAAGGATCCTGCCTAGTTCCTTGACTACTATTTCCTCTTCACCAATGAGCCTGTCTACCCCCAGAGCCAAGGGTTCATCGTGGGTGCGGGTAAGCACCGCATACCTGAACTTGCCATTGCCCATCCAGGGATCGTCTTTGAGACAACCTTCAAGGGAGACCAAGGGAAACACTCTCCCTCTCACAGTCAGGGCTGCCTTGCCCTTGATGGTCTTGACATCATCGCGCCGTACAGCTAGAACCTCTTCAACTGAAGGAGTGGGTATCGCGTAGGTAATCCCTGAGCACTCCACCAGCAACGCCCGGACAATGGCGAGAGTGAGGGGCAGGCGCAAAGTCGCGGAGGTACCTACGCCCACCTGGCTCTTGATCTCGATGTGGCCGTTTACCCGCTCCAGGTTTGACTTGACCACATCCATGCCTACGCCCCTGCCTGACACCTCAGTTGCCTCCCGGGCGGTGGAAAAACCGGGGGTGAAAATCAGTTCCAGCGCTTCCCTGTCAGACAGTCTGGCAGCCGCCTCCCTGGTGATTATCCCCTTGTTCACCGCCGACTCCCTTATCCTGTCAGGGTCTATCCCCCTGCCGTCGTCTCTGATCCGGATCAGGACCTGGTTTTCCTGGTACCACGCCGACAGGGTTATCCTGCCTCTCTCCGGCTTGCCCAGGGCTTTTCTTTCCTCAGGCATTTCAATGCCATGATCAACTGCATTCCGGAGGATGTGTATGAGGGGGTCGTCTATGGCTTCCAGCACCGTCCTGTCAAGCTCGGGGCGCTCGCCCCTGATTTCGAAATCGATTAGCTTGCCGCACCGGCTTGACAGGTCTCTGACCATCCTGGGAAACTTGGAGAGTATGCTCCTTAGAGGCAGTAGCCGCGCTTTCATGATGCCTTCCTGGAGTTCCTGGGAGGTTCTTTGAAGCCTCGCCGAAAGGGCGGCCACCTCGTTGCCGATTACCGCCGTATCGGTATTGGCCTGGAGTCGGGAAGCCAATTGGGAGAGCCTGGGCCTGTCGATCACCAGTTCCCCTACCAGATTGAGCAGTAGGTCAAGAAGGGCCACATTCACGCGCACCGTGCGCCCTAGATTGGTTGTCCTCACCAGGGAGTCAGACCCTGAGTCCTCTTGTGCATCGGGCGATTCAGGCCCGCCGGGCGTGGGACCGTGGCCGCGTGCCCCTTGACCGGCCTGCCGGCCGGCTTGCTCCTGTGTCGGTAATTCATACGGAACCAGGGAAACCTGGATAACATCCTGTACTGACTCAGCCGCTCTCCTGGCCGATTCTCCGCCGTCGTCGCTTGTCAGGTAGATAGCCAGAGCATCGCCCACCTCTCCGGCTTCCACCTTTTCCGCAGACGGCACTGAACCGATTATCTCAGCCTCTTCACCGACCAGTACCAGCAATTGAAAGCATCTTACTGAAAGGAGCTCTGCTTGGTCCAAGCTTACAGTTAGCTTGTACACAGGCTCTCCTTGTTTCAGTTTTTCTGCGATCTGCCGGGCGAGGTCGGGATCAGGAGTGAATGAACCTTCACCTTCACGGTAGTCTTCCACCTGAAGCACGTCTTCACTTGAAGTTGCGGCATCCTCCCCTGTTTCGTCAGCGCCGGGCCGCGCCCCCTGGATCCCATGGATTTGTGCCATTATGCTTTCAATGGGCGGCCGCTCGCTCCCGCTTTCCAAAGCAGCTTTCCAGCTTGAGAGCCAGTCCAACACGGAGAACAGCAAGTCTGTTATTTCCCGTGTAAGGGCACGCTGTCCTGACCTGATGGTATCCAGGATGCTTTCCGTGGCGTGGGTTACTTCCACGCCGTCCTGCAAGCCTAAAGTAGCAGCACCGCCCTTTATGGTATGCATTGCTCTGAATATTTCCTGAATAATCGCTTTCCCTGAGGGTGACTTCTCCAACTCAACCAGGTTCTGCTCCGTATTGGCCAGAAGCTCGTCAACTTCTTCGAGAAAAGCAGTCAGGTCTTCCATATGCTCCATGGGGCTAAGCTCCTTCACTCTTCGGGCTTTACCCGGCCAAAGCAGATGCCAAATCCACCTGCTTCAGGGTGCGCTTCTCGGCATCTGAGATGATCCGGGTAAGATCCAGCAGGACAATAAGGGAATCGTTCACTTTGGCGATACCCTGGATGTAATCGTTAGCCTCGCCCGCGATTACCGAGGCAGGCGGCTCAACAGCGTCATCGCTAATGCGGATTACCGAAGACACTGAATCTACGATTACACCGATGCCTTCCCCTTCGGATTCAGTGAGTACGATCCTTTGCTCGGGGGTAGCTTCCTTTTTCTCAAAACCAAAGTGCTTTCTCAGATCAAGCACAGGGATGACTTTGCCTCTCAGGTTAATGATGCCTTCCACAAAATCAGGGGCCCTTGGAACGGGTACGATCTTTTGGATGGGTATGATCTCCCTGACTTTCTGGATGTCCACACCGTAAGTCTCCGAGCCCAAACAAAAGGCGACGATTTGCCGGTCGTGGCCGGTTTCACGACCGTTGAGGTCCCTTTCCTGATTTTGACTGCTGGACACGATAATCCCCCTGTCACCTAGTATCGTAATTAGGCTGCAGGGCGTTAACGCGCCATCCGCCTTATTCAGGGGGTTTAGCAGGGGATAACAGTTTCAAGGAGAAAACCCAATGGTCTCGCATATTACCTCCCATATGTCGGGAGTCTCAAACCCCCGGCGCCACGCGGCCACCCCGGCGAGGTCATGCTGCTTGACAAGCTGAACGCGCTTTTTCATGGATGAAGCATCTTCAATCCATACTTTGTAAGTGTCATTGCCCGATTGCTTTTCGGCGTAAAGCAGCCCTGTGTCAGCCTGGTATTCCGGCGTCACCTTTTCCTCCCGGAGCCACCGGGAAACGGCGGCCATACCTAATGCCCTGGGAGTCACGGTTGTCTTACCGTCCTCCACGGTCTCCTTCCAGAGCCGGGTATAGAAGGGGACGCCCAGCACCAGTTTGTCCCTTGGGACTTCCTCGAGGGTTTTCTGAATGGTCCATTCGGTCCACGGAATGGTTGATACCGGTCCCGCCACCTTGGAGCCGTGGGGGTACTGATCGTACGCCATGAGCATGACGTAATCCACCACTTGGGCAAGTTTGTCCCGCTCCAGGAACAACGACCAATTGGGGCTGGAAGACTTCACGGTTATGTCAATTGACACTGTAAGCCCCTGGTTATGGAGGAGGGGGGTGAGTTCCCGCATGAACTGGGTAAGGTAGGGGCCGTCATCCAAGTACACGTTTTCGAAATCCACGTTGATCCCGTCCAGGCTGTAAATATCGGCGTATATAAGGAGCTGGGATATCGCTTTGTCTCTCAGCTCTGAACTCCTGAGCACAACGGAGGTCCTTTCAGGATCAAAGGAGTTGGAAAACAGCGCCCATACCTGGTATCCCCGGGAATGTGCCCAGTTTACGTAACGCATGTCAGCCCGGTTCTCAAGCTCGCCGGGAGTATCTGCAAGGTGAAACCAGGTGGGCGAGACTACGTTCAACCCGGGCATTTCACCGATGGCTGACGGGTCAGGGGTAACCTTCTCAACGTGTTCCCACGCAAGCACCACCTTGTCGCCTTTCAGCGGGGTGGGCACATACTCTGAAGGCCTTTGGGCCACCGGGGCTTCTTCCCTAAGTCCTGACGCGTGTTTCTTGGGGACAAACCCGCACAATCCTGATGTTGTTTCCACTTTGAGCCACCTTCCTGTGTCGCCGTACACCACAAGCTGCTCACCCTCAGGCAGGACCGCTACCCGCCTTGCCAAAGCCGATGCTTTGGATCTCAGTACGGTGCCGGCGCCGGTCTGTCCGACGGTGCTGGGAATATCCAGCCGCCTTACCAGAAATATACCATGTTCTTGGCTGTAAAGTGAGGCAACCGGATACAGCGTTTCCAGAGCGGTTGCAGGCACATAAGGCTCTTTCCCATCGAGGATCACCGGGAATTCCAAAGTGACCGGGTGTTGGTTCACGTAGGCGGTAAGGGATTCGGTCCTGAGTTTTACCACCTTGTCACTCGTGGTGACAACCATTACGCCGCTTTCATCCCAGTGCACATCGGGATCGAGTTTGTCCCGGATAAAGCTTAATGGAACATATGCTTCGCCGTTCTCCACTACTACGGGAAACCTGTGCACATCGCCGCGGTACACCAGCTGGGGGCGGCCGGCAGCGGGGCGTTCTACATATTGGAATGACGGGTAAACCAACGCTGCCGCCCCCAGTAAGATAGCCGCAGTCAGCACCAGCAAGCGCCACGGAGCACGCCTGGGCCCCGCCGGAAAGGCGGTCCTGGTTCTCCTGGGCGGAATCGATGTGCTTGGCATAGATCCAGGCAATATCCTCATCCTTCTGCGCTTTTCCGCGTCCCGAGATGTACGGGACTTGGGTATTATTCCATGCACAAACGGGCTGTCTGACTAAGCTGGATTCGACGTGGGCCCGGTTCTAATCCTGCCCGAACAGATGGATATTTCGGGTGCGTGAGGTAGGTTCTGAAGCAAGGGCGTAGGCCAAGAGCTTTACAAGGGGCAAGGCCATACAAGCAAAAAGACGTTCATCCTGAACGCCTTTTGCTCCCAGATAACTGGGTATATGATCTCTCAACCGATCACTTGTTTGTAGACCCTCAGCCAGTTGCCACCCAGGACTTTCTTGATCTCCTCTTCGGTATAGCCACGGTTCAGAAGCTCTTCCGTAAGTTGGGGCATTTGAGATACATCTTTCATCACCTGGGGGCTTCCCGGGGTCACGCCAAACCCGTCAAAATCGGAGCCAAGGCCTACATGGTCGATGCCGGCCACCTTCTTTATGTGGTCGATATGGGCACACACCCTGGACAGGGACACCTTCGCCCTGTCGTCATCCACGAACGGCGGGCAAAACACTACACCGATGACCCCGCCTTTTTCAGCTATGGCTTCTATCTGCTTGTCAGTGAGATTCCGGGGATGAGAAGCCAGGGCCCGCGCATTTGAGTGAGACGCGATGTACGGCCTTTCAGCCACCTCATGGACACCCCAGAAACTTGACTCAGACAGGTGGGATACGTCAACGAGCATCCCCAATTTCTCCATTTCCTTTGCCACGGAAATGCCCAGGTCTGTAAGGCCTGACCTGGCTGACTTCTCTCCGACCCCATCGGCCAGGTCGTTTCGCTGGTTCCAGGTGAGGCCCATGGCCCTGACACCCAGCCTGTAGAAATTCCTCAGTACGGACAGGCTGCCTTCGATGGCCTCGCCTCCCTCGATGCTCAGAAGCCCGGCCACCTTGCCTTCAGCTTTGGCGTCAAGAATATCCTGGGTCTTGGTGGCCATGACAAACACCTCTGATTGGCCCACCAAATTGTAGAACTCATCCAGGAGTTCCAGACACCGTCTCGCTGACGCCCCAGGCTTGTACCGGGGTTCTATGTATAACGCCATCACCTGGCAGGTAATCCCGCCTTCTACGAGCCTGGGGAGATCGATATGGCCGTCTTCGTTCCGTTTGAAGAAATCCCGCGCCTTGGTTCCGAGCCACGAACCACGGCTCATAACCGAGAGTATGGTATCGCAGTGCCCGTCGATGACCACCGCTTCTCGGTGGAGTTCCAGAGCTTTTAGCACAGGAATACCCTCCTTAGTAAGATGCCAGGTTCGCTTCTCAACACGGAACCTGGCATTAACAGTGGTTGGTGTCTCAACTCCGCAATATGTACACACTTGTCTTTTTCTGAATGCGGGAAGCTTCAGGCAACCGCCGGCTCCTTATTCTTCAATAATGATTGCTTCAGTCGGGCAAGTATCTGCGGCGTCTTTGGCACACTCAAGATTATCCTCAGCGTTTTCCTTGGCTACTGCTTTTCCCTCGTCTGTCAGTTCAAACACGTCGGGACAAGTATCTGCACAAAGCCCACAGCCGATGCAGAGCTCCTCGTCGACATAAACCTTAGCCATCTTTACCACCCACCCCCCGTATATTTGGTGAAGTATTCCACGTTAGTGATTATAACACAACCCCCGGATTCAGTAGTGAGCTAGGCCGACTATTTTAGCCTGGCTGCTTGGAGAGCATTGCTCACGGCTTCTATCCACTTCTGTGAACTGTTTGTGGCTCCGCTGAAGGTGTCCACCTCAGGACCGTTTTGCTCAACAAACGCCCTTTCCAGGTGGTCCTTCGCCTCGAGCACGACTGTGTACTGGCAAGTAGCGTAGTCTCTCAGCTCGTTTTCTCCGGTCACTTCCAAGAGCCGGACGGCTTTGATCTGATCTCCTTCAACGGTAACGAAGGCAATGCCGTAACCTTTGTCATCGGCTTCAGACCGGCCCATGAACGTGCCGTCAAAATACTGGGTAGTGATTTGAGGCTTTATCCTGGCTTTCTCCAGGGCGTGCTCTACTGCTGAAATATACTTCGTGGATGACGCGGTGGCACCGCTGAAAGCGTCAATATTTGCATCTTGCCTGCCGATGAAACGGCCGGGCAATTCCTTATTGGCCTGCTTGGCAGGTTCCCACGGATACGCCTCCATGTCCTTCTGGACAGCCGTGGAGTCGAATTCGGTAATCTTGACATCGGTGATCTTGTCATCTTTGATGGTAACCTCCGCGATGGCATAACCGTTGTCATCGGCCGGGGATACACCCACGTATGTGCCGTTGTTGAACACCTTCGGACCGCAACCTGTAAGCGACATAACCAGCACCAAACCTGACACCAATAGGCACGCCAATTGCCGATTCGTCATCAATACCCCTCCTGAAAATTGCTGAAACGGATACTTGATCTGATCATTACCCTCCATGGTGAATATGATAAGCTGCAAACACACTTGTTCCAAGCTGTTTTTCGTATCCCATAATGTGCCGATTCTCGATATTTTTCGGGAATAGGCCGTTTCCCGCCGCCTAGGTGGGCCCCCCGTGTGCAGGAAGGCCATCCATATTATGTAATGGTTGTATACAGTTTGGGTAACCGGTTCTTGTCAATGTGTGTCGAACGAATCCCGGTTGTCCACAAGGGTTTCCACAGCAACCCAAGAGAATCAAACCCGGCACCGGTTGAGTAGCGGCCAATGTCCATGGAACAGGAGGATAGAGATGGCAAAGATAGCCGTGAGAAGGAGCACACGAAGCTGTTGCCATGATGGGCGGGAATTTGTAATCCATTATGAACTTGAAACTCTGGCAGCACCTGAAGCGTGCTTGATCAGGGCCTACCTGGAAGAAATATCCACAGACGGGCAGGGCGTCGAAACACCCTCAACCAGGGTTGAAGTGCTATGCCCATACCGTGAACTTGGCGAAAAACTGTTCGACCTTATTAGCAATACCTCTGAGCCGGTCTTCCCGGTACACCTGCCTGAAATCGCGCGAGATCAGCTTTCTTCCGCCTTATTGGATGGCTTTAGTTTTGTCTCGAAGGCAAGTCCCTTGTGATCTTAGGCAAGATGTCGTAGAACTCTATGAATTCATCGGCGACATCGACCAACTCGCCAGCAGCTTTGAAGTTGCAGTTGGCATAAGCATCTGGATGTTGTGTCGACAGCACCTGGATCCTGACGCCTCGCTTTGCCACGGCCCGGATTAAAGGCACAAAATCGCCGTCGCCTGAACACAGAATGAACTTGTCGCAACAGTCTACCAGGGAGAACATATCGATGGCAAGTTCCAAGTCCAAATCTGCCTTTATGGTGCCGCCTGCAAATACTTTTAAGGATTTGAGCACAACCATGTACCCGTTTCTGTTGAGAAACCTATAGAACGATTGGGACCTGCGTCTTTGGCTTTCAAGATCTTCTCTCAAGGTTTCCGGGTCATTGTGAGAAGATAACTTCACATATTGGTCAATTGTCTCAACGGTCCACTCACCTGTGTAGTAATACGCCCTTATCAGGACTTCCTTGAGACAGGTGATTGAGCAGTTTGACGAAATCAACCTGGATCCCGAAGGCATCATAGGTGGCATACTTGAAGCTCCAACCGTCCACGAATATCGCTATCCGCGGGGGGGATATGATCCGTACCCAGACTAAGTATTTCCTCCCATTGATTGCAGGTATGTTTGATCGGCTTGAAGGAGTGGTGCGCCCGGCGCGAATCGAACGCGCAGCCTTTGGCTCCGGAGGCCAACGCTCTGTCCGTTTGAGCTACGGGCGCATACACGTGGCCATATGAGATTATACCTCCAGCCTCCCAGGAACACAACCTTTACTATAATCGACCCGACAATATCAGCACGCCCACTACCACAAACCCTCCGCCGGCGACGTACTTGATGATCTGCTCCGGAACCACCCGGCACAGGCAGTCTCCGACCAAGACCCCGATGAGTGAAGACAATACCAAGGCCATCGCCGAACCGAGAAACACGCTCCACGGTGCCTTCTTGGAAGCTGCCAGCATCATCGTGGAAAGCTGCGTCTTGTCTCCCAACTCGGCCAGAAACACCAATGTAAAGGTGGAAAATACGATTTCCCAGTTCATTTCATGAGAGCCATACCGGCTCAAGGCCCCCTTCCTGCAGGTCAAATCATGACAACATTGTATCTCGAACTCGCGGGGCACGTCCACACTCAGCCCCGCCCGCTTGTCCGTTGCCCGATCCCCTTGAGGGACAACGCGGTCACGCTGCTCTCATATAGCCAATCTGCGTTCGCCCGTCCGCGGGGTCTTGACCCAGGTCTTGGGTTCCCTTCCTACAGCCTTGAGCAATAAAGCCGCAGTATAAGGCACGGGAAACATGAAGGCTGCCAGAGGCAGCAACATCAGTCCGGTGTATACCACAAGCCAACTGACCAAACCGTCGGGCGCAAGGGAGGTATCCAGGTATCGGCTGTACCGTCTGAAGGCATACACCGTAAATCCCAGGTAAACGACGGAGAATGTGCTGAGCATCCAATGGCCTGCAGGGGGCAATACATGCGGGTCAAGCAAGTTTTTGTACTGCAAGATCATGGCCACGGGCGGCACGAAGGTGGCCAGTTGATATGCAACCCATTCGACCTGCCCCTTTACGATCAGCCGCGCCTTGATCACGTTCCTTTCCCTGGCTTCGCCCATGAGCTCGTCTTCCAACTTGTCTACCACCTGAAGGTGGCCTGTGCCCCAGCGCAGCCTCTGTCTGAAAAATGCTTTGAAATTGGGGGGCGTCTGCTCGGAAGAAGGGTAAGGCAGGTACTCAGGCCATGCGGAATCCAACAAATAAGCCCTGACTCCAAGTTCCAAGTCTTCCGTGAGCACAGTATAGTCCCATCCGCCGATTTCAAACAGGAGCTTCTTCTCCACGAACACGTTGGTGCCGCCTACAAACGGTAGTCTCCTAAACAGCCACGGCAGGTACCAATCGTGGGCTATGGCCTGGTAAAGGGCGGCAATCCTGCAAAAGGGGCTCATACTGTAAAAATTCCTAACCTGAAACACGGGGCCTTGAAGTACCCTGGAAGCTGCAGGCTCGAGCAACCGCCTGTATCCAACGTACAGCAGCACATCCTCGTGGGGCCGGCTTTCAGCATCATAGAACCCACAAATCTCCGATCGGGGATCCAGGAAGCTCAGCCCCCAGTTGAGGGCCCTGCCCTTGGTAGACGGTGCGCTCGTGCCGGTCCTCCCACCCCCCAGGCTGCCTTGGAAATCGAAGGGCACAACCACGTGCTTTACCTTAGGGTGCACCATGCCGTTGCGCTTCAGGTCTTCCTGTACCGACACCACAACCTCCTGGGTGGTGGGGTACATGTCCTTCAAAGCCCCAAGCAACTTCCGTTGAAGCTCCTTGGTCCTGGCCGCGGCCTTGAGCTCGGCAGCCACCCTGGCCGCTATGAATTCGGTCATCCGCAAGATTATGTCTTGGGTAAGCCCGTGGTTTGCCCTGGCGGTATGGTTGATTGCTTTCTTGAGCACAGGATGGCCCGTATCGTCAAAAAGCCGGGTGTACGCTGCTAATACAGGCATAGACACAGCAAGGGAAGCAGGGTATATCCTGTCTATGTCGAGTTCAGACAGCCAGGGACACGCGGACTTGACGATACCCCTGAGGGTTTTCATCTTAGGCGCTCCTTTGCAGTTCAGGATCTCGATTGAAATATCCCTTACTATAGCCTGGCGTTCCTTGGCGGGAAGCAGGCATAGTTCAGGGATCCCCAGGGAACGGCCGTCTTCGAACTGCTTGGACAGGAATTCGGCAAGGGCGAAGTCGCTGAGTACCGCTATGATCCCTTCTCTGGCTTTCTGAGAGGCCTGAGCGGCGGCAAGTCGCCTATACATAAGCGCTTGTACCTCTTTGAACAGTCTCTGCCTTTCGTCGCGGGTTCCGTGGATCTCTTTCTCATCTGTCACTATGAGGATCTCCAAGGAATCCCGAGGGTAGTTCAGGGCCACAAGGTGCCTTATGGTGTTTTCAATCACATCAGCCTCGTTCCTTGCGGGGACAAGCACGCTTATGAACGGTACTTGTGTGCCCATCCTGTGGGCGAGGGCCGTGAGATCTGCCTGTGTGATCCTCGGCCGGCTGTTCCAATAGTTCCTTTCGCTGTAGCTTTTCCACACAAAGAACCTGGCAAAAAGCAGAAAAAACAACAAATATACAGAAAACGCTATGACGTACAGGGTCTCGGCCGTTGTCATTCCCAATGCGGGCCTCCTCTTGCGTTACTGGCGGGCTGTTTTGTCTTTCACCCAGACTAGTTTTGCGCTATACAGCCCCGCCTATTCGTCACGCAAGGGAAAGGAGCGGCCCAAGCCGAGCCGCTCCTTTTCGCTCTAAGCCGGTCAGGCAGGTCCGGGCGGGTCCGCCCGGAGCTATGCTCCGGTTCAGCCGGACTCCCGGCAGGATCCCCTCCTAGAGGATACCGCCCACCATCTTGATGGCAGCCGCCAGGTCAGGCGTGCCAACTTCCTGCAGTTCGTACCTTACCCTGAGGGAAGGCTTCTCTATCTTCATCACCCTCCGAAGATCGATGGGCGTGGCAATTATCACAAGGTCGCAGTCAACCTTGTTGACCGTCTCCTCCAGTTCCCTAACCTGCTTGGGTGAATAGCCCATGGCAGGCAGCAAAGACCCGATGTGCCCGTAGGCTTCAAAGGTCTCCTTGATGCTGCCAACCGCCCAAGGCCTGGGATCCACCGTTTCAGCCGCCCCCCACTTCCTGGCGGCTATCATCCCGGCACCGTAAGCCATCTCGCCGTGGGTGAGGGTCGGACCGTCCTCTATCACCAGCACCCGCTTGCCCGTAATCTCCCCCGGATTGTCTACAATAAGCGGTGACGCGGCTTCAACGATTATCGCCTTGGGGCATAGCTCCCGTATCGTGTTGCGCAGCTCATCCACATGCTTGGGTTCGGCGGTGTCAATCTTGTTGATCACCACTATGTCCGCCATCCTCAGGTTGGTCTCCCCGGGATGGTACAGTATCTCGTGGCCCGGCCTGTGGGGGTCTACCAGCACAATGTGGCAGTCGGTCCGGTAGAAAGGCACATCGTTGTTGCCGCCGTCCCACAGGATGACATCGGCTTCATCTTCAGCCCACTTCAGGATCTCCCCGTAATCAACCCCTGCAAAAACCACAATCCCCCGGTCGATGTGGGGTTCGTACTCTTCTCTCTCCTCAATGGTGCACTTGTGGATATCAAGGTCCTCATAGGAGGCAAACCTCTGCCAGATCTGCTCCTCAAGGTTCCCGTAGGGCATGGGATGGCGCACCACCACAACCTTCTTGCCGGCAGCCTCAAGCAGCCCTGCCACCCTCCTGGTGGTCTGGCTCTTGCCCACACCCGTCCTCACCGCACAAACCGAGATAACAGGCTTGTTCGACTTTATGGCGGTGGAACTAAAGCCGAGGAGCTTGAAATCCGCCCCTTTGGCCAATACCATCGATGCCTTGTGCATCAGGTCCACATGGGAAATGTCGCTGTAAGAAAACACTACTTCGTCGACCTTGTACTTCTCAATGAGTTCAGGCAAGTCCGCTTCTGCATAGATGGGAATGCCCTCAGGATAGATCTCGCCCGCAAGCTTTGCCGGATATGTACGCCCTTCAATGTCAGGAATCTGGGTGGCCGTAAAGCACACCACTTCAGCGTCGGGATTGCCCCTGTATACCGTGTTGAAATTGTGAAAATCCCTTCCCGCGGCCCCCATAATGATGGTCTTCTTCGGTGCCAACTAAACCCCTCCTGTTCTTGTTTTTGTTTGCACAAGTTTCAGATCCACACCTTGCCTGTTATGTCGGCCGGCCTCAAACAGCCTGGACAGGCCTGCTGGCTGAGGCTAGCTCGCTCTAGTTCCAGAGCCCCTCTTTCCAAGAGCACCGTTCCGCATTGAGGGCAAATGGTGTCAGCATACCCCTTCTTCCATGCATTTCCGATATACACGTAATGCAGTTTCTCCCCGGCTATCCCTCGAAGCCTTTCCAGGGTGGGGATAGGGGTGGGTGGTTTGTCATACTTGTACGCGGGGAAGTAGCGCGAAAGATGCAGCGGTATCGCGGGGTTAATCCGGCTGAGCCATGTTGCTAAGCTGTCTATGTGTTCATCTGCGTCGTTCTCCCCTGGTATCACCAGATAGGCAACCTCCACCCATACTCCGGCATCGGCAGCCTGTTCCACGGTGCGGCGCACAGGGTCCGCCTTTCCCCGGATGACGCGGCGATAGAAGCCTTCATCCCAAGCTTTTGCGTCGATGTTCATGGCATCGATGAGGGGAATAAGCTCATCAAGGGGCTCCGGTTGGATGTACCCGTTGGTAACAAGTACGTTCACAAACCCTTCCGCCCCGGCGAGCTCAGCACATTCCCTTACAAACTCATACCACACTGTAGGCTCGTTGTAGGTGTAAGCCATTCCTATGGTACTCGGATACCTCCGCTGCTGGGAGGCGCAGATGCTTATCACTTGCTCGGGAGTGAGCTCAGTGCAAGTAGGCTTCACCTGGGAAATCCTCCAGTTCTGGCAGAAGGCGCATTGGAAGCTGCATCCGTAAGTCCCCACCGAAAGCACCAAAGCGCCCGGGTGAAAATGAAACAGGGGCTTCTTCTCTATGGGATCAAGACAGATGGATGCCACTTGCCCGTAATTGAGGGAGTAAAGCCGTCCTCCCCGGTTCTCCCTCACCTTGCAGACACCGGGTTTTCCGGGCACAATCACACACGCGTTGGGGCACAGCACGCACTTAACCTTGTCGTCCCCTAGGGACTCCCACCAAAGCGCCTCTTTCAAACCCCTAGCCTCCTTGCAGGCTGACCTTTACCTGAACCGTTCCACGGTAAACCTGTGCAGTCTCACATTGCTGTCGTAGGGGTCGATGCCCGCCTTGCGCTTGGCGATGGACACCTGTTCCGCCGCGGTATCGATGCCCGGCAAGTCGGGCAGAAGCAGGCCTTTCCTGCCGCCCTTGACGCAGATGACCCCGTACTTCTTGGGCTCAAGTTCTGCTACGCTGTCTACAGGTTCGGGGGCGGACAGAATATCCACTGAATATTCCAACATATCAAGTTCGTCAGTTTCCACAGGCGAAAACCTGGGATCACGCGTTGCGGCACTTACTGCGTTCTGGATTATTTCCTCGGCAATGCTTCCGGTGCTGGGCTCAGTGGTGCCTATGCAACCTCTCAGATTGCCTTCTTTATATATTGATACAAATACTCCGGCCTTCCCTGTGAACTCCTCGGGGATGTCACCTTCAGCCACAAGCGGTTTCCCTGTCCTTACGTAGTGCTCGACTGCCTTGCGGGCAAGGGACACCGGGAAACTCTCTCCCCGGCGTTTCTTCGCCATCTTGTCTTGCTTGTGCCTGATGATGTCGGGGATGCGCGACTTGCCTTTGCCTACGGGCCTGAACAGGGCTACGCCATACCCTACTCCCCACGGGCCTTCGTACGACAAGATCTCGGGTTCCGCCACAACTTCATCAAGGCATCCAAGCATGACCGCAATAGGCCTCAAACCACATTCTCCTGCGTCGGCAATCAACTGGCCGGGCATTGACAAGATGTCTTCCACTGAGAACGATCTTAGTTTCTCCATCAGGAGCTCATCAAACACCTTGCCCTGCTCATTGTAGCCTGCAGGTGCGTCAGGCTTCAGCCTGTGGGACAGATCTCCGGAGGCAAGCACTGCAATTCTGCGCCCCAGGCTCGAGGCCGCTTGGGCAACGGTCTTGCCGAAACGATACAGATCGAGGTAAGGCAACATCCCTATGTTTATGATGGCAACCGGTGCGTCAAGACCATGTTTTAGAATGAAGTGGACGGGAACCAGCACACCGTGGTCCAACCGTGGCTTAATCCCGTACCAAGAAAGTTGCCTCTTGTCCAGTAGCACAACGTGTAACCCGGCATCCCTGCTGTGGCGGATCACTGCGTTTGCCAGTTCCAAATCGTTCTTGAGCCTCGCTCCTACCATCCCTGCGCCGAACTGCCCGAAATCTCCTTCAAGCTCCGGGAGCCCGGCCATTGACAATGCATCTGAAAACACAGGGCCGTGGGGGGTGATGATGACCAGCGTGTCGGGTTGGACTTGGGAAAAAGCTTTCCCCAGTGCATCCATGGCGCGTATAGTGCTGCTTGCAGCGTTTTCCTCACCCCGCCCTATCTCGGGAATGATGATGGGCGGGTGCGGTGCCAAGCCCGCCAGAACCACACTATCCGGCACCTTCGGATACCTCCTTGGTCACAAAAGGAGAAGTAAACGCCTTTAACAGGGTACCGTAAGACAGACCGAACCCGAGAAGGTCGCCTACGTTTACGGGACACTCAGCCTCCTCCACGTCGCAAATCAGGTGATCTGACGAGGCACCCAGGATTTCCACGCCTTTTACCAGAGGAACCAGCGACGAAGGATCTATATCCTGCCGACCTACTGACAGGATGGCTCTGCGTCTCAAACCCTTGTCCTCAAACACAGGCACGTTCCCAAAAGCATCCTGCCCGATTTCTCCGATTGGCTTGGACGGCTTGGTCTTTACTTCAATCACCTCTGCTTTGAACAGGAAGGCATCCCTATGGCAGCCGGGTATTGGTTTCCTCTCCACGGCTTCAGTCCCAAGCAGGATACTCTCGCCAATCCTGAGTTCGGTTATACCGCGGGGCATTTGCCCCTCCAGAACCAACTTCATGTTGGCCGACGTTCCCCCTGACACCCGCTCAAGGGGCCTGCCTATGCGCTCTTCCACTTCTTGCTTCACCTGAAGGAGCAATTCCATCTTTTCCCGGGTGGGAATCACCCCCCCGTAACACGCCATGTTAGTACCTATGCCCAGCAAACGGATGCCTGGTATCCGGTCAAACCGGGCCGCCACCTCAGCTGCTTGTTCCGGCATGACGCCTTCCCGGAGGTCCCCCACATCCACCATTAGGATTACATTGTGCACTATCCCTGCCTTGGCTGCAGCTTCCCCCAGAAGTCTCACGATGGCTGTTTCAGAATTGAGGCTGGTATCTGCGTAACGCACAGCTTCTGCGCACACGGAAGGCCCGGGCGCTCTGAGAAGTATTGTTTCTCCCCGGTAACCCTGCTCCCGTATCCGCCTCAAGTTGTCTATCCTGGAATCGCCCATAGCCGCAACCCCGCCTGACACCATGGCTTCCACAACGGCAGGGTGTGCGCAAACCCCTTTGGCCACCCCCACAAGACGCATGCCTTGCTTCGAAAGGAGCTCCGAAAGCGCCCTCGCATTATGTTCCAACTTGGCCTTGTCTATTGTAATAACCGGATACCTCATGGTTCAACCCCAAGCTTTGCAATAATAGGTTCTTGGCCTGTTCGGGGAATCTCTTTGACAGCACCCCGCACATTGCCATGATATATTGGCTATCCAGCGCCACCTCAGCCGCCGCGGGGTAGAGCTCCCTGCCGTACCCTTTGCCTATGAGCCCTGAGAGAGCCTCTGCCCCCCCGGGCAACCTGGTAAGGGGCCCGCCGGTTCCGATGATTAGCCTGACGCTTGAAAGATCTTTGCCTGAAGCCACTGTCATCCTGCCTTGCGGCCCGTACAAATGCTTTATGACGCCAACATGCCGCTTGAACGCCATGTTGACCGCCGCGTCCCTCAGGTAGCACACCAGTTTGACCTGGTGTTCAGTCTTGGGTATTACCTCCAGCCTTTGGAGCACCGGCCACGGGTCAAACCCCAGTTCCAGTTGTACCCTGTCTTGGACCAGTTCGGCGATGTTCCGGGCATTCACGTGAATCCCCAGGTCCCCCTCAACGGTCCTCTTTGCCAGGGGCTCGGGAGCTTCCAGCATCGCCTGGATTTCAGGGCTCCCCTTTGCCACAGAGTGGACGTCCACGGTGGCCCCGCCGACATCGACGGCGCACAGGTCCCCCAGGACGGGCCAGAGGAGTTTGCACGCCTCCATCACAGCCCCGGGAGTAGGCATTATCGGGCCGTCCACTAAGGTCCTGATCTTGTCCATGCCGGGGGCGGTCACTATGTGTTCCTCAAATGCTTGCTGGATCACCCGTCTGGCCGGTTCGACCACAAGCTCATCCACCTTGGGATAGACATTATCTACAAAGTACGTCTTGGCGCCCGCTTGCTCAAAGATATCCCTTATCTGAGGTCGGGCCGCAACGTTACCTGCGTAGATTACCGGGCATCCCACTTTGCTGTCGGCGATCATCTTTGCATTCCAGATGGCGGTATGCTTCTCGCCGTAATCCACACCGCCTGCCAGGAGGATAATCTTGGGCTTTAGGCGCCTGAGCTCTTCCACGTCTGATTGGGTCATCTCTCCTGCGGTCACCATCTTGATCACTGCCCCGGCACCCAAGGCGGCTTCCCTGGCAGCCCTCACCGTCATGTCGTAAACCAGGCCGTGGACGCTCATGGACAGCCCCCCTGCCGCGCTGGAAGCTGCCATCATTAAGTCCCATTGGAGATCATCAGGGCTTGCTTCTCCCAAGTTCGAAGCCAAATCGCGTATGGCAGACCTGAGCGCAACTGTCACATCTCCGGGGTCTTCCAGGGTAGCTCCCATACCCTGGCCCAGGAGGCGCGGGGTATCCCCGCCGCCTCCCAGGTCAACTGCATTTACTGCCGTGGTGGTACTACCGATTTCAGCTACAAGCACGTCAATTTTCATCTAGGCTCCGCTTTCTCCCTTTTCCCTCTGCCCAAAGGGCTCTGCGTTTTTCTACCAGGAAGGACGCCACGTGAATCCCTTTAGTGCCTCTGCCGAAGCCTGCATCCATTCCAGCCTCAGCAGCCAGGTCGTTGGTGACCTGGGTACCGCCGCTCACCAGTATGAACCTGTCCCTTACGCCTTTTTCCACACACAGCCTGGCCAGTTTTTCCATGTTCTTTCTGTGTATGTCCGCATGGCTTATGATGGTGGAAATCAGGATAGCGTCGGCATCTTCCTCGATGGCAGCGTCTATTATTTTCTCCACGGGAACGGACGTACCGAGGTATACGGCCTTGATGCCGAAGCCTTCAATGCCTCCGTGCTTGATATCGATGATCTCCCTCATGCCCACGGAATGCTCGTCTTCGCCAACAGTGCCGCACACAACCTTCATGGGATGCTCGGCTATATCCCGTCTTATCTCATCTTCAGAAAGGAGCCGGGGCTTTTCGGCAATCTTGAGTTGGGACCGTTTCAACGTGAAGGGCACTGTTCCCTTAAGCTCTATGAGGGTGCCCTCAGCAGGGTGGATCACCCGTTTGTGGATGATTTCAGCCTGCTCCAGGCCCATCCTCTCGGCCAGCTCCAAAGCAGCGCTTTCTGCAATCCCTTCCGGTTCAGCGAAGAAAACCGTCACAGCAACAATGCTGTCCTTTGCCCACTCCACTTCAGGCCGTACCGAATCGGAGCCAAACCGTTCTTCGACGGCTTCTAACCTCTTCTCTACATTATCTTCAGGATCCAGCTCGTCGATATAGACGATCTTGTCCCTCTTGCAAAGGGTGCATCCGCCGATCAGATCGCAAGGCTTGGACAAACCCCCGGGCAAGTTGTTGTAGCCGAAGTGATGGCACACAGGAGCCATGTAATCCTCGTCCCGCTTGACTATGCTCCCTGCGGCCACCCCGCCGTTGGGATCCCTTGCAATGCCGTCGCCGTTCCGCGCGGGATACTCGCCCGAATCGACGAAAAAGCCCTTGGCCACGGCGTTGAAATACCCTTCTTCCTTGATTTCTTCCAGGAAGAGCACTGCCCTTTCCGCCAATTCCCTGACTTTCTTTGGGATGGGCCCGTCTTTCTTGATCTCAAGCATATCCCTGAGACCATCCATGCCCACCAGGGCCTGCTTGGCAGTCTCAACCGCAGCCACATTGTTGTAGTGCCACGGCACGTTTCGGCCTTCGTCAGGGGTAATAGTGCTCTGAACATCGGCTGACGTAAGCCTCGAGACCAACAGGTTGAGCACGTGGGTTACAGTGGCCTCCCTGCCATCGGACTCTATGTGCCTTGTGTTCTGCTGTGCCCTTACCTTGTAGTCCGAAAACAACCATCTGAGGCACACTGCATAGGGAAGATCATATGAAAGGGCAGGACCCGGCGGTGCGGTAGGAGGTACGGATGACAGGGCTATGTTCCCCTTGTCCATACCTACCATCTCGGAATATGCCGTGTTTATGGCGTGCTGTACCAACAGCTCCGGCATTACCTTCCATGCTTCCCTGGCAGTGGCGTTGGCGTTGTGAGCCCCGTCGATCTGCAGCATCCCGAAAGCCGCCATGATCTTCTTGGCGACTGCAGCGTCCACAAACGAACGCTGCATGTTGACGTTCCTGTAAAGCACGTTGTACTGGGGATCCTGGTGGGCACCGTTGACCCCTTCTTCGGCAAACAACACGGCTATCTCAGGCCCTGCCACACCCGATACGTACGAGTGGAAGTTGATGGGCCGGCCTACCTCGTCCTCAATCAGGTCCAGGGCTTTCCTGGTTGCCCTGAGCTGCTTGCGGGCGATGGGGATTCCGCCCACTCCTTCAGGTGTTCCCTCCAGCAGCCCGTCTATATGGCTCTGGCCCGTGGTGCGGATGACCATGATATGGTCGGCACCGTGCCACGCGGCCATGCGCATGCGTCTTATGTCGTCTTCGAACCTGCCTGACGCAATTTCCGTTGTAATCACGCAATCAGGCTGTGGGTCGATGTTTTGGAAGTACTTCGCCGCAGGCAGAGGTATGGACTGCTTGAGGGGAGCAGATGTCTGTGAATACTTAAACGGGCCCAGCTGTTGGCCGGGCTGCTGCTCGCGCCACGTCCACCCTGTGCGCCTGGGCCTATAGTTTTCAAGGTCTTGAAGGATTCTGTGTATATCAAGTTTCTCGTTGGGTTCCAGTGCGTATCCTCCGTCAGTGCATGTCCTGTCCCGCTTCATGAGCTCACTTCACCCCCAAACAGGCCGGCAACTTCATCCCATCCGTTCCCCGAGGCAAGTTGTTTGCCTGCCTGAAGGTAGTCAATGCCCCGGGCCTTGGCAAGGGCGAGCACCAGATGGCCCGCCCCCTTGCCCAGCAAACCTCTTTTTTCAGCGGCTGATACTATGGATTGTGCTTCCAGGCTTGAAAACCCCATGCGCAAGAGTACGGATCTCTCGATCGAGGGGGAAGTGTGGGTGTACGCCAGGTCATACAGCGGCCTGACTATGTCCCTGGCAAGCTGCCAGAATCTTTCCTTCAGTTCCTCATCGGACAAGCTCGCCAGATGCTTCCACCTTTCTTCAAAATCGCAAGGCCTCTGCATTTACGCTTGCACCCCCAAGGTCTCAAGCACCGAGACTACAAAGTCGGCGCTTGAATTTGTGTCCTCAGCGAGGAACTTGACCTCTTCCTGGGTGACCTTGGCGACCTTGCTCCTTGTCACTGCGTTCCTGACGTAAGAGGTCCTCATCCTGTCAAGATCCACTTCAGTGAAGGTGAGCTGGGAGAAATGCTCGGGAATGGCTATGACCTTGCCAGGCACGTTCTGCTTCGGCTCATCGCGTATGACCTTGACGCCGTTCCTTTTTGCGAAGTCCAGCTGTGCTTGGGGATGCTTTCCTGCCCCTGTGTATTCAGTTTCCTGGACCACGACGATTTCGTCTTCAGGAAGCTCCCTGGCAAGAGCTATGGCGGCTGCAAGGGAAGTGTTGCCTGCCGGTCCGCGCTCCAGTCCTTCTACCTGCGCCAGGGCTTCGGTAACGTAGAACACTTCGCCCTGGGTGACAAGCACATATCTGTCCAGATATCTCAAAGGCCTGGCAGCATTCCTCGGGACGTCAGCCCTGTCGGGCCAGGTGGCAAAAGGCACTCCGAACCCTGTGTGTCCCGTGGTAAAGGACTTCCTGTTGAAATCGTGATCAGACGCCATATGGAGCCCCGTCAGGTCCACGCTTGCCCCGATTATCTTCGACTTGGCGCCCGCCTTGCGCACTCCTCTGGCCGTACCGGTTACGTTGCCGCCACCTGCGTGGGTGACCACCACGTATGCCGGATCTTTGCCGTACCTCGCCCTGGTCTGCTCCACCAGCTCGTAACCCAGAGTCTCCACCCCTGATATGGCAAAGGGACTGTACAACGATGCGTTGAAATAGCCGGTTTCCTCAAGGAGTATCAGGGATACGTAGAACAGCTCAGGCCCTACTGTAAGCTGGATCACTTCCGCGCCGTAAGCTTCGCATTTCCTGGACTTCTCTATGATCTCAGGCTGGCCTACGTGGCGGGAGTCGAACACTTCCTGGACAACAATACATCCCAAGTTGGCCATGTTGGCCTGGGAAGCTACAGCTGCGCCGTAGTTCCCGCTTGTGGCTGCAAGCACCCCGGGGTATCCCAGCTTCTTGGCGTGATAAACGGAAACACTGGCTCTCCTGTCCTTGAAGCTCCCGGACGGATTGGCAGCTTCGTCTTTGAGCAGAATCCTTGCACCGTATCCCTTCTTTGAAGTCTTCCTCACCAGCTCGGTTATATTCTTGAGCTCCAGAAGAGGGGTGTTCCCCACTCCCGACTGCTGTTGGATTTGCCTTACCTCTTCCGGCGAATACCCTGTCTTTTCCATCATGCCTTCGTAGTCGAAGGCAATGTCCGATTGTATGAACTCGTCGTATTCAAGACCCAGGGCTTTTTTCATAATCTCGCCGCGGCGGGCCATCACTGCATTGTAAGACAGGTCGCGGGCCACTTCACTCATCCTCCTTTAGCATAGCTCTCAGTTCTTGGCCAATGTACAGAAGCTCCGGCACAGACGGTCCGAATGAATGAGTGTAACCCGGATTTACCCTGGTCAAAGTGCCCTTCACAGTGCGGTTTGCCGGGGTCCTGATTTCAACGGGTTCCCCGACGGTGCCGTCAGTCAATGCCCAACCTTTGATCCAGCACTCTAACGGCACTTTCTTGGTATCCTCAGGAACATCAGGCGAACGTTCTTCAGGCGTCAACACAACATAGTGAATCTCGACCCATTCGCCTTTCTTACATGTATTTGACACATCACTCACCTCGCTGAGACTTATACCTGAATGTCCTGATGCAATCTCTTCCTCGAAGTAACCATTTCACGTCTTATTTCCTCGATACGGCGGTAATGGTATGCCACAAGCGGGGCACAGGCAAGTCCGCCATGGTCACAAGCCCGGCAGGGCCGTTCATCACATGGGGGATCATGTTGACTGCTATGGCAATGGTCCCGATACCTCCTGGAATCTCAGGCTCTATGGCCAGGTTCACAGGCGGGTCGCCTTTTATGGTTATGTAATCTCCTGTGCTTACACCTTCCAGTTCGGGACAAATCTGTTGAGGATGCTCAAGGAGTATTACTTCCTTGCCATTGGAATACGCCCTTGCAGTGTGGCGGCAGCCGGCTACATATCCGGGCGGTACCGTGATGATCGGGGTGCGCCTCTCGACGCTTGTGATGATGGGTTCCCTTTCCTCAACCACTTCATCGATTTCCCAGCCCAAAGCCTTACCGATGAGCATCAGGGACTGGGGGAACCCGATATGGCCCACGATTTCACCTGATTCAAGCCCCTGCTGGAACTGTTCGGGAGTTGTACCCACGCCCTGGGTCTTCATCACAGTGCTGCCGAAGGGAGAGAGGTCATTGACCCTCTTTCCGCGTATGTGCTCCACATCCCTGCATATGCCCGTGAGGGATATTATGAGGGTATCCAGTACAAACCCTGGGTTTATCCCTGTCCCCAGCACGGTCTTGCCCTTTTCCTTGGCCAAACGGTCAATCTTGTCTGACAGTTCTTCAGAGGCCGCCCAGGGATACGCCATTTCTTCAGCTATGGTGATCACATTGGCATCATGCTCTAACGCGATTTCAATCTCAGGGAATACTTCACTGACAAACGATGCGGTGCTCTGCAGTACGATGTCGGGCTTCGACCTAAAAGCCTCATCTATGTCTGAAGTCACCTTGACCCCTGTAGGTGACTTGCCGATGACCTCACCCAAGTCTTTGCCTGCCTTGGAAGATCTCCTTGCTATGGCTGCGACAATCTCTACATCCGGATTCTCAAGGAGCATAGAAGCCATCCCGCTTCCCATGGCTCCCAAGCCGCACAGAAGGACCCTTGTCCTATCGCCACTCTTGCCCATACTCCTACCTCCCTAACATAGGTATTAGCAGTGTGTTCGATGCCGGGAACTGACTGATCGTAACAGGCAGATTCGCCGGCCGGTGTTGTAGTTTGAGACGTCTTTTGTCACGAGTGCCGGTGAGTCGGTCTATCGTTCATTCATTCTTGAATAACCCATGGAATTCCTTCTTTCCGGCAGGTAATCTTGAACCAAAGTGAATCCAGCACAAGAATATCATACCACGGGAAAGAGAGAGGCTATCATTGAGAAGTAAGAAAAGCAAGGATTGCTTCATATATGCATGTGGCCAGTTTCTCCTGGTGCTCACCTGAACCTAACAGCCTTTCCTCATCGGGATTGGACAAAAAGCCCAATTCTACCGTGACAGCAGGCATTTCGGCATGGTTGAGGATGAAATGGTCAAGATCGGCAGAGATATCCCGTTCGGTGCCGGTGGCCTTTGCCAACTCATCCTGGATCAGCCGGGCCAGTTGTTTCGAGCCCGGGTGCTTGGAGGCATTGTAAAACACCTGGGCACCCCACACATATGGGTCGGTGAAGTCGTCACAGTGAATGGATACGGCAACCCACGCTCCTGAGCCCTTCATCATTTCTATCCTGGCCTCAACATCGCTCACATCGGGGGTCTCAAGGTCATAGTCGCCGGTACGGGTGTAGACCGCTCGGGCGCCGCTTCGTTCAAGCCTGGAACCAAGGAGCAAAGCTACTTTGAGCACTATCTCTTTTTCCGTATAGGTATTTCCGCAAGCCCCCGGATCAATACCTCCATGTCCCGGATCTATGAAAACCACCCGGCCTTCCAAAGGTCTTTCAGGTTTTTCTGCGGTGACCGGTATTACCCCTTTGGAAATAACCAGGCTGATCAACAGGGAAGCTGCCAGGAGTCCCAGTACGTTTTTGGGGATTGCCTCAAAAAGGGGCCGGCTTCTCCGCCTGCCCCTTCTTCTCCGGATTCTCCGCATAGGCAGTTCCTCTCAAAACACAAGGATACACTACAGGTAAATCTATATCCGTAGCTCGCCAAATACGACTGAGTGTATTAGCGTTTTGAGAATTGCGATGCTTTCCTGGCTTTCTTGAGACCGTACTTCTTGCGCTCTTTCATGCGAGGGTCACGAGTCAGGTAACCTGCTTTCTTGAGGATACCCCTGTAATTGGCGTCTACCTTAAGGAGGGCCCTGGCAACACCGTGCCTGGTTGCCCCTGCCTGGCCGCTAAGGCCGCCTCCCCTGGCATTTACGTAAACGTCAAAACGGCCTTCCGTACCGGTCAAACGCAAGGGCGAGGTTGCATGGGCCTCAAGTACTTTGTCGCCAAAATATTCAGTAAGTTCTTTGCCGTTTACGATAAATTTCCCTGTGCCCGGCAAGAGCCTTACTCTGGCCACCGCATGTTTCCGCCGTCCGGTCGCAAAGATTTGCTCCACCTCATTTCCCTCCTTGCCACAGCTCAGGTTTTTGCGCCTCATGAGGATGATTAGGGCCTCTATACACAAAGAGGCGCTTGCGGAGACGCCTTCCCAAGCGGTTCTTGGGAAGCATGCCCTTAACGGCAACTTCCACTACCCGTTCAGGCCGCTCTTTCAGCATTATCCTGTAGGGAATATACCTGTCGCCACCGGGATAGCCCGAATGGGTGAAAAATATCTTTTGCTCGGGCTTTGTGCCGGTGAGGGCTACATCTTTCGCGTTTATTATGATCACGCTGTCCCCCATATCCACAGAGGGGGTATACGTAGGTTTGTGCTTCCCGCGCAATAGCGTGGCGGCCAAAGACGCTACTCTACCCAACGGTTTACCCTTTGCATCAATGATCCACCACTTCCGTGGGACTTCCCCCGGCTTGGCCATGTAAGTTCCGCCCACTGTCACAACCTCCTTATGCCGCCATGTAAGCAACATTCATTCTAACTTCGCCGAATTTCCCGGTCAAGAGAAACTGACCCTTTCAAGGCACAATCCTTTGCCTGGAAGACATTGCCCGACCTTGAACCCGTATCCGGCTTCAGCCGCCTCAAGAGCTCCCTTTACGGTGCCCGGAGGCAGGTAGCCCCTGCCTACATCCAACATCGTCCCGACCATCAACCTTATCATTTTATAGAGGAAGCCGTCAGCCGTAACCCAAAACTCCCACAGTGCGCCTTCTTCGCCGTCTATCCGCTTTTGCACCCATCTTGCCTGTGTCACACGCCTGACGGTGGTCCTGGCCGAAGAACCCAGAGCCCGGAAGTTTGCAAAGTCCTTCCTGCCCAGAAACTCCGATGCTTCCGCCTCCATCAGCCTGTAATCCAGCCGGCCCGGATACCACAGCACATACCTGTGGGCCATAACCGGCAAGCGTTCCCCCCGCCAAATCCTGTAGCAATATGTCTTGCTCACCGCATCCCTCATCGGGTCGAAATCAGGCTCCACTTCCTCCGCCCTGTCGGCGATTATGTCGTCAGGCAACAGCCCCGCCAGGGCTTTTGGGATGTTCTCAGGAGGGATGGAAGCAAGTGTGTTAAACGCCACCACCTGGCCCCGGGCGTGCACCCCTGCATCAGTGCGCCCTGCGGCCTTTACGGTAACAGGATGCTGCAACAGCCTCCCTAGAGCAGCTTCCAGGACCCCCTGGATGGTCCGGGCATTCCTTTGCCTTTGAAATCCGGCGTAGCGGGTACCGTCATACTGAATATCCAGCCTCACCCTGGTTACCTTGCCCACTCGGACACACCCACCGTCAAACGGTACCCCTTGGAATCACAGGGCCGAACCGGACCCGGGTATAGATTACCAAGGCCGACATCACAATTGTGAGGCCAAGGGCGTAGTAGTCCTTGGCAGACAGGCTCAGTTGTCTCATCCGGGTCCTGCCCTCGCCGCCCCTGTAGCACCGGGCTTCCATGGCCATGGCCAGCTCATCGGCGCGCCTGAAAGCGCTCACAAACAAGGGCACCAGCAGGGGTACCAGGCTTTTTGCCCTTTGAAACATGTTCCCCGACTCGAAGTCGGCTCCCCTGGCCATCTGGGCCTTCATGATCCTGTCCGCTTCCTCCAGCAGGGTCGGGATGAACCGCAAGGCGATGGTCATCATCATTGCGATTTCATGGGCAGGCACTCCTATCCTGGAAAACGGCTTGAGGATATCTTCAAGCCCGTCGGTCAACTCTATGGGAGAAGTGGTAAGGGTCAGGAGTGACGTGAACATGATCAATATGATGAGCCTCAGGGCTATGAATATGCCTTGGATCAAACCGGGCAGCGTTGCCTTAATGGGGCCGATCTGAAATATGACTTGCCCCGGTGTCAGCAATAGGTGCAGCACAAGCGTAAAACTCATTATGAAAGCGATGGGCCTGAGCCCCCTGACCAACACCTTCCAAGGAATCCTGGAAAGAGTCACGGCCAGCACGGCAAAGGTGCCTGTAACGGCAAAGGCGTAGAAATTGTTGCCCACAAACAAGATCACCATGAAAACCATGGATATCAGTATCTTCGCCCTGGGATCCAAGGAGTGGACCAATGAACGGACAGGGTAATATTGCCCTACTATTATCCCGCCTGAAATCATACGGCTCCTGCCACCCCTTTTCTCCTGAGTTCTTCCACTATCTCAGCATATGCCTCTTCCACGGTGAGCACGTCGTTCCTGACGGCCCAACCCCGCTTACGCAGCTTTTCCATGAGGATTGTCACCTCAGGAGGCTTGAGCCTCATGGATTCCAAGAACTCCCTTCTGGAGAACACTTCCCGGGCAGGCCCGTCTGCGACCAGCTTGCCCCTGTCGAGTACCATGACCCTCTCGCACAGCCTTGCTACATCGTCCATGTTGTGGGATACCAGGATCACCGTCATCCCGTTCCGGTGAAGCGCCTTGATGTTGTCCAATATCTCGGTCCTGCCCCTTGGGTCAAGCCCTGCCGTAGGCTCGTCCAAGATCAGCACCTTCGGTTGGATCGCCAGAATGCCGGCTATGGCTACCCTTCTTGCCTGCCCCCCTGACAGCTCAAAGGGTGACCGAGACAGAAGATCCGGGGCCAACCCTACCAGCGCACAAGCTTTCTTGACCTGGGATTCCACCTCCGTTTGGCTGTAGCCCAGATTCCTGGGCCCGAAGGCAATGTCATCGTAAACCGTTTCTTCAAACACCTGTTGTTCAGGGTATTGGAAAACCAGGCCTATCTTCCGCCTTACCTCTTTTAGGCTGACCCCCTTTGACCAGATGTCAACGCCGTCAACCATCACCTTGCCGGATGTGGGCTTGAGCAGCCCGTTTAGATGCTGGATCAGAGTCGACTTTCCGGATCCGGTGGCCCCTATCAGGCCTACGAATTCCCCGTCGTCTATCCGGAAACTTATGCCGGATATTGCCGTTACTTCTGACGTGGTCCCCTTCATGTACGTATGTGTTAGGTTTGCGACCTCAATCGGCATAGTTCATCCACCAGTTCATCAACGGTTAGTGTGCCTGAATCTATGTTCGCGCCCGACGACCACAGGCGCCGGCTGAGCTGCCCCACAGGGGGCACCTCAAGCCCTATCTGAGAAATCTCCTTCCATTGGCTGAAAACTTCCTTCGGCGTTCCGGACATTACAAGCTCGCCTTTATCCATGACGATAACCCTGTCAGCATACAGCGCTTCGTCCATGAAATGGGTTATATGGATGACGGTAATGCCCAGCTCTTGGTTCAACCGTTTTATCGTCTTCATTACTTCTTCCCGGCCTGAGGGATCCAGCATGGCAGTGGGTTCATCCAGGATTATGCACTTTGGCTTCATAGCCAGGACTCCGGCTATTGCCACCCTTTGCTTCTGGCCTCCCGACAGGTGGTGCGGAGAGTGGCGGCTGAACGCCTCCATGCCCACGCTCTTGAGGGCTTCTGCCACCAATGTTCTGATGTCCCCCGGTTCAATGCCGAGGTTTTCGGGGCCGAAAGCCACATCTTCCTCCACCACCGTGGCTACCAATTGGTTGTCAGGGTTCTGAAACACCATCCCGGCACTCCTCCTGATCTCCCAGGTGAGCCCGGGATCTTTGGTGTTCATGCCAAAAACCCAGACATCACCCTCATCAGGCAGGAGAAGGGCGTTCAAATGTTTGGCCAGGGTGGACTTACCGGATCCGTTAGGACCTAACACTACCACGAATTCCCCTTGACGGATCTCAAGGTCCACCCCAGCCAACGCCAAGACTTTTTCAGACTCGTCCACCTCGTACCTGAAAAATACGCCTTTGGCCTCCAGGCCTCTGGTTTTCTCAACCTCCGCCATGCTCAACCCTCTTATTTATCCGGCTGGACAAGTTCTACTATGGCCATGGGAGCCCCGTCGCCCCGTCTTTGGCGGGTTTGGATGATCCTTGTGTAGCCGCCTGTACGGTGGGCATACCTGGGTCCGATAGTTTCGAAAAGCTTGGTTACCACATCTTCTTCGGTTATATAAGCCAAGGCCCTACGCCTCGCAGCCAGGTTGTCCTGCTTTGCAAGGGTAATCATTTTTTCAGCTATGGACTGAGCCTCTTTCGCCTTGACCAGGGTAGTCTCTATCCTCTCCTGCTTTAAGAGGGACGTTACCAGGCCGCGAAGAAGTGCCTTGCGTTGCGCTGAAGGTCTGTCAAATCGAGAGTAACCCACTTCGTTTCCCCCTCACTCATTCGTCTTCCAGGCGAAAAGCCAGCCCCAGTTCAGCCAGTTTGCCCTTGACCTCGGCCAGGGACTTTTTGCCCATGTTCCTCACCTTGGAGATCTCCGCCTCGGTCTTCTGGATTAGCTCACCCACTGTATTGATGCCTGCCCGTTTGAGGCAGTTAAACGCCCTCATGGAAATCTCCAGGCCTTCAACTGGCATTTCCAGCAATTTGTCAAGTTCCGACTGCTCCTCAGGCTCTTCCTCTTCCTGGGCATCCTGTTTGACCCTGTCGGTGAAATTCTTGAAAAGCTCCAGATGGTCGATTAGTATCCCCGCGGCCGTTTCGATGGCTTCATCCGGCCCTATACTCCCGTCTGTCCATACTTCCATTATGAGCTTGTCGTAGTCGGTCCTCTGACCTACACGGGTGTCTTCCACCTGGAAGTTAACCTTTGTAATAGGTGTGAACCTCGAATCGATGGCGATGGTACCTATAGGCTGATCCGGCAGCTTGTTCTCTTCTGCGGATACATACCCCCGTCCGTCTTCTATGGTAAGCTCCATGTAAAGGGAGCTGCCCTCATCGAGCTCTGTAATGTATACATCAGGATTTATGATCTCCACGTCGGGATCGACCTGAATATCCGCTCCTGTGACCGTGCCGGGGCCTTCTTTCTCAATCCTACCCGTCTTCATCCCCGGGCTGTGCATCTTGATCACCAGGGACTTGAGGTTCAATATTATCCCGGTTACGTCTTCCCTGACGCCGGGAATGGCGGCGAACTCATGGAGCACGCCGTCTATCCTGACCCTGGCTACAGCGGCTCCGGGCAAGGATGACAGCAACACGCGCCTGAGTGAATTCCCAAGGGTAACGCCGTATCCCTCTTCCAGGGGCTCGACCACAAAACGGCCGTAGGTCCTGTCAGGCGACATCTCCTCGCACTGTATTCTCGGCTCGATTAGTTCGAACACTTTGCAAGACCCCCTCTTGTTTACACAAATCACCGGGGTAAGCTACTTGGAATAAAGCTCCACGATCAGACGTTCATCAACCGGAACGTCTACTTCATCACGCTCAGGCAATCTTAAGACCGTAGCCTTGAAGTTGTGAGGGTCCAGCGCCAGCCAAGCCGGCCCTGTATGATCCTCAAGATATTCGGCCAGGGCTTTGAACCTTTCCATCCGCAGAGACCTGGGCCTGATGGCAATCTCTTGCCCAGGCTCTACCACGTACGACGGGATATCCACTTTGCGGCCGTCCACGGAAACATGTCCGTGATTTACGATCTGTCGTGCTTCCGCCCTGGACCTGGCAAATCCGGCACGGTACACAACGTTGTCAAGCCTTCTCTCCAGCAGCTGCATGAGGGTTTCACCTGTAACCCCTCTCGCCTTGATGGCCTTCCTGAAATATTCCCGGAATTGCTTTTCGCTCACTCCGTAGAACCGCTTGGCCTTCTGCTTTTCCCTGAGCTGGAGCCCGTATTCGCTGGGCCTCCGCAGTCTTCCGTGCATTCCCGGAGGTGAAGGCCTCTTCTCAAAAGTGCATTTTGTGAAACACTTCTCGCCCTTAAGGTATAACTTCTGACCTTCACGCCTGCACAATCTGCAAACAGGTCCTGTGTATCTGCTCATTGTCTGCCTCCCTCATAC
>JAAZEL010000051.1 GCA_012512325.1 Candidatus Fermentithermobacillaceae bacterium
ATGGTGGAGGGTTATCCGGACGGAACCTTCATGCCGGACAAATACATCACCCGTGCCGAGTTCGTGACCCTCGTCAACAGAGTCCTGAACCGCAAGGTTCATGCGGAGAACATTCTGCCGGAAGCCAAGCAGTTCCCGGACCTCCTGCCTGGCGCCTGGTACTACGAGGCGATGCAGGAAGCCATCAACAGCCACCTCTACGACCGCCGAGAGGATGAATACGAGGTGTGGTCGGAGATCACATATCCTGACATCGAGATGTAGCTCAAGTCCGTAGCAGAAATATAGTCTGGAGAGGATGGGGCCTTTGCCCTATCCTCTTCTCATATTTCGCCCATGCTCCAATAGGAGGCCTACTACACGCAACTGCCCCTATGTATGTGGCATCGCCGGACAACAAGCTAACCAATCTTCGCGAGCAACCGGAAGCGGTTTTGCGATTAACGTGCAATTAACCCAATGTGTAAAAATTCATTCTACCCATTGCATATCCCGCATCCATTTGGTAAAATTCCTTTCAATATCCGGGAAAGGGTATTTCGTATAAGGAAGGGTACCTTAGGGTTCCGTTTCAGGGTGTAATCGATAGTTCGAGGGACCCTGGAAGTCTGGTCCGAGCGGTACCGGCTTTGCAAACGCAAAGCACACCGTGGGTGCAAAATGCCCGAGCGGCAAGTTCCTTATAGCAAAGCCTTGCTAGAAATTTCTGCTTGTCGTCCGGGTTTTTGTTTTATCCGGACGCTGAAACGGGGGTGATAACAGTGGGGATTACCGGGACGCCAGTATGCCCTGTGGTTCTTGCGGGCGTCGGGCTCATGGCGAAGGGAAGAGGCAGGGAAACCTGTTCCACTGGTTTCGGGTACTCCGTGGATTCCAGGAACTAGGTTTATTGTCTGATACCTCCCTGCCAGACCCTAGGCGCGCTGTGTCCGGGGTTCCTTCTTCCATCTTCGTCTTGTAACTCGCTTTTCCGGGCGCTTTGAATGATGCTTTCATTAGTGTGATTCAGCCCGGCCGAGTGCGGCAGACGCCTGGTCTTTACCATGCCCAGATTCTGACCATTACCGGGTTCAGGAAACATCGTGTTCCGCATGTTACTTGGCAACAGACGGCGGGTACGGTGGGTGCCCATGCAAGGTCCGAATTGTGAGAGCGGCATTACGTGCCGTAACATGCAGATCACATGTATGACAGGTGAGCCGCTTCTTTCGGGACGCATTGATATGTTCAGGACAAACAGGGAGGGAACGTAGTAAATGAAATCCATGAACCATATGTTTGATGCCCACAAGAACCACACCGGGACAAGACCCGACGGCCGCAAAGGGGATAACGGCCGCAACAAAGGCAAGAAGTTCTGGTTTTCAAGTTTGTTTACCGCCGGTATTGCACTGGTTCTCGCCGCTGCCATGTTCTTGGCAGGCTGCGCAGGTTCGCAGTCCAAGGAACGCTCGGGCCAAGCTGACGGCGGCGACAAGGTGATCAAGATAGGCATGGTGGGACCGCTCACGGGAGACTATGCCACTTACGGGCAGAGCGTGAGAGACGGTGTCCAGACAGCCATCGACGAGATTAACGCAGAAGGCGGCGTTAACGGATACACTCTCCAGCTCATTGCCGAGGACAGCAGAGGTGAATCCACTGAAGCCGCCAACGCAGTCCAGAAACTCATTGACCAGGACAAGGTAACCGCAATTGTAGGGGCTGTGCTAAGCGGCGAAACCGCCACGGTAGCTCCAATTGCCCAGGATGCAGGAGTCCTGCTTATTACCCCGTCTTCTACGGCTCCGGGTTTGACAGAGGTGGGCGATTACATTTTCCGCAACGTAATCACCGACGATGTGCAAGCCCGGCAACTGGCCGAATATGCCGTCTCCCAACTGGGTTGCCGGAAGTTCGCAGTGCTTTACGCCAACAACGACTACGGCGTGGCCTTGAGAGATAACTTTACCTCTAAGGTTGAGGAAATGGGCGCTTCAGTAGTGGCTGTCGAGTCGTACCTCGACGGCGATGAAGACTTCAGAGCGCAGCTCACAAAGATCGGCAGTGACATTGATGCCCTGTACATAGCCGGGTATTACACGGAAGCCGCCAAGATCGCCCAGCAGGCAAGGAGACAGGGTATAGCTGCCACGCTCCTCGGCGCCGACGGCTTCTATTCGGAGAAACTCGTTGAACTCGGCGGCGAAGCAGTTGAAGGTTCGGTGTTCACTGCCGGGTTTTACTCGGGCGACGCATCAGAAGCCGTCCAAACCTTCGTCTCAAACTACAAGCAGAAGTATTCACAGGAGCCTGACATGTTCGCTGCAAACGCCTACGACACCATGAAGATAATTGCCCAGGCTCTGGCCAAGGCAGGCAACGACAGGGCGGCCTTAAAGGACGAGATGTACTCCGTCAAAGACTACCCGGGGATCACCGGCAACACGTCCTTTGACGCAAACGGCGAAGCGGTGAAAGACGTGGTGTTCCTCAAGGTTGAAAACGGCAAGTTCGTGAGGGCCGACTAAGAGCGTCACAAAGCAGCTATCGGCGAAGGAGTAGTTTACTGCAGCGTACAGGCAACAACGGGGTGGGAGCGGATGGTTGAAGATGGTTTCTGCTCTCCACCCTGCCTGCTTGGACTTAGGCGGAGGTGTGTGATTTGCTGCAGCAAGTTGTAAACGGGCTCACCCTGGGTAGTTCTTATGCACTCATCGCCCTGGGATACACCATGGTCTACGGGGTGTTGCGCCTCATCAATTTTGCCCATGGAGAAATCTACATGGTGGGTGCCCTCATAGGGCTGATGACGTCTCAGGCAGCAGGCCTTCCCTTTGCCCCTGCCATGGTGACCGCGATGGCCGGCGCGGCAATTGTGGGCGTTATCGTTGAAAGAATCGCATACCGGCCTCTCAGGAAGGCTCCGCGCCTTGCAGTGCTCATCAGCGCGATAGGCATGTCAATATTTCTGCGCAACCTTGCCCTTGCTGTAATGGGTCCCCAGACAAGGGCATTTCCCATTCCATTTGAAGTCAAGCAGTTCAGCACAGGCAGGTTCCGCATGAGCTCATTCGATGTGCTCATTCTGCTTACAAGCATTGCTCTCATGATCGGCCTTCATTTCCTGGTCCAGAACACAAAGATCGGAAAGGCCATGAGAGCCGCGGCTGAAGACAAAGAAACTGCGAGTTTAATGGGGATAAATGTTAACCGCGTAATCGCTTTTACCTTTGCGGTCGGTTCGGCTCTGGCTGCGGCTGCAGGAGTCCTGATAGGGATGAATTTCAACGCAGTTGACCCGTCTATGGGAATGATGCCCGGGCTCAAAGGTTTTACCGCTGCCGTTCTGGGAGGCGTAGGGAGTATCCCCGGCGCCATGTTAGGCGGAATTCTCCTGGGGATGGCTGAGGTTATGGGGGTCGCGCTCCTGAAATCAGAGTGGAGGGATGCCATCGCCTTCGGGATACTTGCTTTGGTGTTGCTGGTGAAGCCATCGGGGATACTTGGCCGAAATGTGCAGGAGAAGGTGTAAACGATGATCAGTCCATATTACTACCAACTGCTGGTAATCGCGAGCATAAACGTGATAATGGCGCTGAGCCTCAATTTGGTTACAGGGTGTGCGGGACAGCTGGCCCTGGGCCACGCCGCTTTTATGGGAATCGGAGCGTATACTGCAGGGATCTTAACCTCGGTCTACCACGTGCCCTTTGCAGTAGCCCTTGTGGCAGGCGCGGCGGTGGCGGCCTTGTTTGGCTTGATCGTGGGGCTTCCCACGTTGAGGCTCAAAGGAGATTATCTTGCCATTGCCACCTTGGGTTTCGGGGAGATCATCCGGGTAGCCATCCTCAATATGGGGATCACCGGCGGGCCGTTTGGCCTTAGGGGGATCTCCAAGCACACCAACCTTACCTTGGCGGTGGCTGCAGCAGTCCTGGCCTACCTGACAATGAAACGCCTCATGAATTCCCGTTTCGGCCGGGCGCTTACAGCCATCCGCGAAGACGAAGTGGCAGCGGTGGCCATGGGCATTGACGCCACCCGCCACAAGGTGCTTGCTTTTGTGATAAGCGCAGCGTGGGCAGGGATTGCAGGCGGGCTGTTTGCCCATTGGTTCAGATACCTGCATCCTTCTTCCTTTGCTTTCTCTGCGTCAGTGGAAATCCTGAGCATGGTGGTATTGGGAGGCATGGAGAGTCTTGAGGGCCCGGTGTTAGGCGCTGCCGCGCTCACGTATGCGCCTGAGCTTCTCCGAGGGGTGTCTGACTTTGTGTCCCGGCACCGCATGATGTTTTACGGAGCGCTCCTGGTAATCATGATGCTGGTGCGTCCCCAGGGGCTGATAGGGTCCGGGGTTAAGGGCCTCAGTATTTCCAAACTCGGAAGGATCCATGGGGTAGTTCGCCTGCCTCAGATGGAAAGAGTAACCCAATGGCTTACTGCGGCGAAACAAAGAAAGCATTTGAACGACTCAAGCGTGTCAACGGACAGTCGGGTTGTGGAGGAAAGACTGGCCGGTCTTGGTATGAGTTCCGGTACCGGCTCAAGGGGCACCGGTATTGGGAGCGGAGGAGGGGAAGAACATGCCGGTTCTTGAGTTGAGAGAAGTGAGCAAGTCCTTCGGAGGGATCACCGCGGTACGTGAGGTGAGCTTGTCGGTCGAGCAAGGCGACATCCTGGGGCTGATAGGCCCCAACGGTGCGGGCAAGACTACCTTGTTTAACCTGGTAACCGGCATCTACAGCCCCAGTTCGGGGGAGATACTCTTCGGAGGACGCAATCTGGCCGAATTAGAGCCCCACGAGATAACCGATCGGGGGCTTGCCCGTACTTTCCAGAATATCAGGATTTTCGGCCAGATGACCGTGCTTGAGAATGTGATGATAGGCAGGCACTGCAGGACCAGATCTGGAGTGTTAGGTGCCATCCTGGGCACTCCCTGGGTCAGGAAGGAAGAGAAAGAAACCCGGGAGTTGTGTCTGGAGCTTCTGGATTTCGTCGGGCTGGACGTTGACCCGGATGAAAAGGCGTCCAACCTTTCATACGGCCAGCAGAGGCAGCTTGAGATCGCAAGGGCGCTTGCCACTGATCCGGAACTTCTTCTCCTTGACGAGCCGGCTGCCGGCATGAATCCGCAGGAGACAAAAGAGATTACCGAACTTGTTCAGCGCATCAGAGAGACAGGCAAGACCATCCTTCTCATAGAGCACGATATGAGGATGGTCATGGGAACCGCAGACAGGGTCGCGGTATTGGACCACGGGGTAAAAATCGCAGAAGGGACCCCGAAGGAAGTGCAGCGGGATCCGGCTGTGATAAAGGCATACCTGGGGGATGAAGCAGATGTTGTCGCTTAAGAACGTTGTAACCTGTTACGGTTCGATAAAAGCACTCAAAGGGGTATCCATGGATATTGCCCAGGGAGAGATCGTGGCCTTGATTGGGGCCAACGGCGCCGGCAAGACCACCACCCTCAAGACCATATCAGGGCTCTTGACTCCTTCCGAAGGTGAGATCATATTTGACGGCGTGGACATCACCCGGAGCAACCCTGAGGACATTGTGAAAATGGGCCTCTCCCACGTACCCGAAGGCAGAAGGGTGTTTTCCCGCATGACCGTCATGGAGAACCTGGAACTGGGTGCGTACTCCAGGTCAGGGACAGGGTCCGGCAGGAAGCAAGCCCAGGATGACCTGGACCAGGTGTTTTCGCTGTTTCCCCAGCTAAAGGGAAGAGAAAAACAGTTAGCGGGGACCTTGAGCGGCGGGGAACAGCAAATGCTGGCCATAGGGCGGGCCCTCATGTCCAGGCCCAAGATGCTCCTGTTAGATGAGCCTTCCATGGGGCTTGCGCCCATGATCGTGAAAGATGTGTTTCGCATCATACAGGAAATCAACCGTGCAGGCACTACCGTGCTGCTTGTAGAGCAGAACGCTCATTTGGCTCTCAACACCGCCTCCCGCGCCTACGTGCTTGAAACCGGCAAGATAGTGCTTCACGGCGAGTCTGCCGACCTGCTGAGCAACGACCAGGTTCGTAAGGCGTACTTGGGTGAATGATCACGGCTGTGATCTTCGACGGCGGAGTTAAGCGGTGCCTGCCGTGAACCGATGTGGCCTCTTCTCTCCTCTTGTTACCTAATTTCTTGCAAGGAAGTATATAGTAGCAGAAGATGTCGCAGATCGGTGACGGTTGCTGCTTCGAGCGCTCTGCTGCCGTTACCTGAGGGGAGATGAACGACTTGATAAAGGCTGAAGGACTCACCAAGAACTACGGCACACTGACCGCTGTAAATGACCTTACGCTGTCAGTGGGACCGGGGGAGATTTTCGGGTTCCTGGGGCCCAACGGTTCTGGCAAGACCACAACGATAAAAATGCTGTGCGGCCTATTATCACCTTCGGCGGGGCAGGCAAAGATATGCGGCGTTGATGTCCATGAAAGGCCGGTGGAAGCAAAAGCACTGCTAGGCTTTGTCCCCGATACGCCAAACGTGTACGAGAGACTGACCGCCAGAGAGCTCCTGCAGTTTGTGGCCGACCTTAGAAAAATGGACCGCCGGAAAGCTGCTGAACGCATGGATGAACTCCTGTACATATTTGAACTCACTGACAGGCAGGACGAACTGCTGTCGTCGTACTCCCATGGAATGAGGCAGAAGGTATGTATTGCAGCTGCCCTCCTGGATGAACCCCAGGTGCTGTTCTTGGATGAACCCACCGTTGGCCTGGATCCCAAGAGCGCGCGGTTGGTCAAGGAAGTGCTAAGGAAGTATGCCCAGGGCGGACGGGCGGTGTTCATGTCAACCCACATCCTGGAGATCGCGGAGAGGATGTGCGATCGGGTAGGGATCATCCAAAAGGGTCGGATTATTGCCGAAGGCAGTGTAGACGACCTCAGGCGACGGGTTCTTCCCGGTGCAGCCGAAGCCGCTTCCCTCGAGGACCTCTTCCTCAAACTCACCGGAGGCGAGGAGTACAAAGAACTGGTGAAGCATCTGGGGTCCAATGCTGACAACGTGGAGGCAGGATAAAGCTTCTGGGAGCCTGCTACGTCACTCCGAGTGGAAGAAGGTGTTGCTATGAAGTACGTCTGGATGATACTTAGGACGGATCTTGTTTCGGTGCTGAACAAGAGCAAGGGCGGCACCAAAGACAAACTCCAGCTGGCCCTTCTGCCCATCCTGTGGCTTGTACTGGCCGGCGGCGCTTTTTACGGTACACGTTTGTTTTTCAGGTACCTTGAGCCTTACCTCGCCGCGATTCCGGGGATGGCTGATGCCGTGGCTCTCAAGTTCCTCAACAGTGTGGCTGTCTATGTGATATTGTTCGTATTCCTCGGCGGGTTTCAGACCACCTTCCGGATTATATATGAATCGGATGATATCGGCTTCCTGCTCTCGCAGCCTGTTCCGTCCCACTCTGTGTTTGCGGCCAAGTTTATCACCGCCTACCTTGCCCTGTTACCCATGGTGCTGATATTTGGTGGTTCCACCTGGTTTGCATGGGGCTCTTTCAACCGGGCAGGACTTGGGTTTTATGTGATGGTGATGCTCTCGTTCATGCTGTTGCTGCTGCTCATTCACGGGGCCATTGCATTGCTGCTGCTGCTTGCAATGAGGTAGCTGCCCGGCGCCAAGTTAAAACGTCTTTTTGTCGCCCTTGCAGCCATAGTGGGTATGTTGGTGGTGCTTTGGTCTCAGCTCATGAGCTCAAGGCTCTCGTCAAGTGAGAATCCCATGGGAATGCTGATGCGGATTGAATCGGAGAACCTTTTCGGCAGATGGTACCTGCCCACCACGTGGTGTGTGAACTCGATACTTGGTATGTTGGATAGGTTTGGCGTGAAAGCTTACCAATACGCCGTGCCGCTGGCCTGCAGCGCTCTTGCAGTTGCCTGGCTTGCCGTAAAGGTGTCTAACAGAGCGTATTTTGCAGGATGGTCCTCAACCCTGGAAGAGGGTCCATCCAGGGCCGGGGCTGCGAGAAGGGCAGCCCGAAGGCGCAAAGGGTCGGGCGCTGCACGTGCTTGGGGGCTGCGTTCCTCCGGAATGCAAGGTGCGCTTTGGACTATCTTGCGCAAAGACGTGAGACTGCTTTTCAGGGATCCGGTGCTGTGGTACGGCCTGGGAACCAGCTCCATTGCGTTAGGGTCTTTCGCGTATAACCTGATCCGCAGGGGTGGGGGAGAGTATTCCCTGGGGGATCAGGGCATGTTGTCCTATCTCAGCATGATGACGGTGTGTCTCCTGGGGGCAGTCGTAGGAGGCCAGACAGGCGGTATTTCCCTGAGCCGGGAAGGCTCGTCCCTCTGGCTGCTTCAGGCCAATCCAGTTGACGGCAAGAGCCTGTTCCGGGCCAAAATGGTTTACGCCGTGCTTCCCAGCATGGTGTTGATTGTTCCATTCTTCACCGTTCTTGAGTTCAGCAGCGTGCCTGTCTATCCCTTGTGGCGGAACTTATTGGTGGGAGCGTCCATTGCCACAATAATTGCCTTATCTCAGATCTTGCTCGATACCTTTTTCCCGGATTTCACAATCAGGGTAGAGCTGGGCTCGTCCAAGGGCACCGGGAAACTTCTCGTTGTACTCCTGGCCAGGATGGGCATGGCCATTGCCCTTTCCGTGGTGCTCTTGTTGCCTTCTATACTGGTAAGCAAGGGCATCTATCCTCAATCTTCCCTTGCCAGGTTGAACGCCATCGTCCACGGAGGCCTGTTGGCATCGGCGCTTCTCATGGCGTACCTGGGCAGCCTTGTGGGCTCAAAGCAGGCCGCTAAGCTCCTTAGGCCAAATTAACGCAAGTGAGGCTCAATGCCCTGCAAGGCGCAGCTGACGTCAGGCGGTTCTCGGATGCGTGCCCACCGGGCCTAGGCGAAGAGGAGTTCTGAAAGGTTTGTTGTATATACAGGGCGGTACCTCGGTACCGCCCTCATAATGTATAAAGGGGGGAAGAGTATGTGCGACACTTTCTACATGAGGAGGCCTGACGGCGCCACTTCGTTTTTTGCGAAAAACAGTGATCGGGATCCGAACGAGCCCCAGTACATGTTGTTTGTACCTGCAGGTTCCGGGAGCACTCCCAAGACATATGTGGAAATGCCTTCTCATGAGGTGAAGCATGATGTTTGGCTCTCCAAACCCTCGTGGATGTGGGGAGCTGAAATGGGGGTCAACGGGTGCGGGGTTTGTATCGGCAATGAGGCGACGTTTAACAAGGTCCGTGTAGATAAGACAGGGGTTCTGGGCATGGATCACCTGAGGGCCGCCCTGGAGCTTGCCTCAACGGCCAAGGAAGCTTTGGAAATCATCGTAGAAAACACGGAGCGTTTTGGGCAAGGGGGCAACGGGGGATACGAGAATCCCCTTTACTATCACAACAGCTACCTCATCATGGACCCCAGGGAAGGCTATGTGTTGGAAACCGTTGACCGCTGGTATGCCTACAAAAAACTGGACGGCAACTACAACATCAGCAATAAACTGTGCCTCAAAGATGACTTCGACGGGATTTCGCCGGACCTTCAAGGTAAGGTAAGAGATTTCGAACGGTACTTCGTCAATCCTATAGTCTCGTATTTCGCAGGGGCGTATCACCGTGAAAGGCGAGGCCGGGAGCTAATGGAGCGCGAGGGTTTTGACTTGGCCGGTGCCATCAATGTGTTGCGAGACAGGCAGACAAGCTGCGTAGCATCCATGAGGAACATCGGGATGGTGGCGGGAGGGTTGGTAAGTTCCCAGGCAACCGCTTCCATGATCTATGATTACGACACGGGAACGATCTGGTACACAGAGGGACCTTGTTCCGAAATCCAGCTTTTCAAGCCCATTGAGTTCCCTTGGCGTGATGAAGCGACCGGGCGGAGTGGAGCTGCTGAGCCCTGTGGGGCATCCGGCCGGAGGGGTGCCGCTGAGCATCAGTATCCTTGCTCCATGGCAGATGAAGATGAAGGCATCAAGCGGTGGAAGCACAACAATTTGCTGTTCAGGGCCGTGCTAAAGGATTATCATAGCAATGTGGCGCAGCTCCGCCCCGTGCTTGCGGAGTATCAAAACAAGCTGTTTGACCTGGCGAACAACATGGACGGGGCAGAGCTTTGCCATCAGGCACAAGCGCTCAACACGGAGTACGTCCGGCGCGCCCTGGAACTTGTGGGTGAGGGGCCGTTCAAAGGCGGCTGGCAGTTCAGGCGGTATTGGCGCAAACAAAACCGATTGCTGATTCAGAAAGAAGATGATAGCGAGCTAAAGGAGCTGTACCTACGCTATCTGCAGGAATGAGCGGCATCGGCGGCAATAAAGCGAGGGATGTATGCACAAGCCGGGTGTACACAACGGAAGATTGACTATCGGGTCGGCCTGTCTTCCAGGGGCCTGATTTTTTGCGGCAAACCACGAGACTATAACAAATATTGAGGGAAAAGGTGACTGTAAGTGTTGGAAAGGATTAACCAAATGTTCGGCACACAGGATATGACCGTCGGAAATCCGATGTCGAACTTGCTGAGTTTCTCTATCCCCCTGCTTATCGGGGACTTTGCCCAGCAGATGTACAGTACAGTGGATTCAATAATCGTAGGGCGCTACGTAGGTGACGAGGCTTTGTCGGCCATTGGCACGACCCTTCCGGTGCTAAGGTTACTCTTGGTCCTGTTCATGGCGATTTCAACCGGGACGGGTGTCATGGTTGCCCAGTATTTCGGTGCCAAGGACAGGGAAACCCTGTCCCGCTCAATCGGCAACGCAATGACAATGATTTTTGCGTCTTCGCTCCTGATCATGGCCATTGGGATACCTTGGGCCGACTCTTTGCTGCGGCTGACCAACACCCCTGTTGAGACCTTTGCTCTCGCCCGTTCCTACCTGGTCATAATGCTATGGGGCACCATGTTCAGCGGGTTTTACAATATTACAGCGGGTGTGTTGAGAGGACTTGGCAATTCCGTATATCCTCTGATGGTGCTTCTGCTTGCATCCTTTCTCAATGTGGTCTTGGACATCTGGTTTGTTGCAGGCCTCAATATGAGCGTTGGCGGTGCGGCGCTGGCCACCATAATCTCCCAGGCCGTTTCTGCGGTATTGTGTATTGGGAAACTCCTCAGGATGAAAGATGTTGTAGACATAAACCGGGCAAGGCTGGTGCCCGACAAGGGACTCATGGGGCAACTGCTCAGGTTGGGGCTGCCCGCGGGAGTTACCAGTGCCATCTTTTCCATGTCTGCAGTGTTTGTGCAGGCGCTTACCAACAGCATGGGATACAGGATCGTAACGTGTACCACTGCCGTTATGCGCATTGACGGTTTCGCCATGCTGCCCAACTTCACCTTCGGGATGGCTATCGCCACATTTGTCGGGCAAAACGTAGGGGCCAATAGGATGGATCGTGTAGCTCAAGGCACCAAGGACATGCTCAAGCTGGCCCTTACCGCAGTTTCCGTGCTGGTGGTTTCGTTGTTGGCGTTTGGGGAGAACCTCATACGTATGTTCACAACCACAGAAGAGATAATTGCCCTTGGGGTACGGCAGCTCCGGATACTTTCCGTGGGATACATAGGTGTCGCACTATCCCAGGTTTTCGGAGGGATTATGCGCGGGGCAGGCGATACCATGCCATCCATGTGGATTTCGTTGATCACCACGGTCGCGTTGCGTGTACCCCTGGCCTATATCTGGGCATATTTCACGCGGAGTGAAACCTATCCGGCGGGCTCTCCCGACGCCATATTCTTCTCCCTACTCATTAGCTGGATTATGGGCAGCGTGCTCAACTACGCGTGGTACAGGCGGGGCAAATGGCGGGAGAAATCTCTGATCAGGCACGACCGCGTCCCGGCGGCGTGAGAGGGAGGGTAATAGGATAAGCCCCCGGGATACATCCCCGGGGGCTCACTATCACAGTCCCTGTACCAACCGGCCTTTATTCCATTTCTTCAAGAGGCGAATACTCAAGCTTCACCGTCAGGCTGTAGTTGTTGTTCCTGGTCACCGTGACGTCGGTGATTGTAGCACCTGTTCCGGTATCGTCCCCAACCTGGGGCAGGCCTACTATCATGTCGGCAGTGAACGGGTTTGCAAAGAAATAGGCGCTGTTTCCGCCAGGGTATTCGTTGGTCTGGAACAGGATCGACACTGAATATGCCACCCCGGTCTTGAACCTGCCCGCTTCATCAAGTTCGCCCTCCCAGCTGACCCTGGGATAACCGCCGGTTACCCAGAACAGCGGCCATGGGTCTTCTTCGCTGGCCACATATACGCTCACCGGCTCTTCGCCCACCCTGGGATGGGCTATGCTGCCCCAGTGGAACTGCTCGATGTCGGGCCTGCCCATCGTTATTGTGTACGATGCCCTTGCCACCTGATATACCCCGTCGGTGTCGGCAGTGGCGGTGATAGTCGCGTTGCCCCTGTTCCACGGGAGGAGCACTGCACCGTTTTCATCCACGGGGATGAGGTCAGGGTTGGAACTGGTCCAGGTAATGGTTCCCCGGTAGTCCTCGGGCACTCCCAGGAGGATGGAGGTGTAGGGGAAATCATGGAAGGAGAGGGTGATTTGGTCCTCCGGGAAGCTCAGGGACAGGGGCAAAAGCGCCGGGCCTTCCGCTATGGAGTATTTGTTGAGGGTCTTGTTGTCCCATGCAAGCACTGCAAGGAAATCGCCTTCCTCGAGCACGCCTTGGGTCTTGGCTGCCTTGGTCTCGAAGTCCTTGGCGTTTTCCACAACCGCGCCCGCGGTGAAGAGCTTCATCTTGGCGAACTTGGCCGGCTTCAAGCCCGACAGCAACTCCTGAACTTGAGTAACCCCGAACTCGATCGCTTTCTCGTTGGGGCTTATCTGCCCATCCCGCACAAGGTAATCTGTGGAGTCAACTGTGGCCAACGCCAGGTATTCGATGTTGCTGCTTCTGCTTACGGTTAACAGTTTACCGGGATTAGCGTCGTTGTTAGCCAGGTATATCCTGAAATCCTTGTCGGTCAGCAGGTCTTGGGGCAGGGGTATCAGGTCGCCCTTGTGGTCATCTATGTTGATGTACTGGTAGACTGATGTGTCCGATCCGCTGACGTTTACGTTGAGGGTTCCGATACCCGCAGCACCTGTGATGTTTGCAGCGGCGCCAGGGTCATTTCATCGATGTACGAATCAGCGTCCAAGGTAAGGTGCACCGGGGAGTTCACCTGTGCCCCATCACCGGTGAAAGGGGGAGAAGGGTGCAGACTACCAAGAAGGCAGCCAGCAACCTCAATCTGGGTCTGTGGTTCATTTCTTTGACCTCCTGGAAAATTTGATCGTCGGCCTATGGGTTCCGTCGGAAGCAATCCGCAGCGTGCTTTCAGCTCATTGCGTCTGGTAGTCATTGATGGCCCTGTAAGTCAATATTGACGGGGTGGGCTGAGTATCACCTCACCGCTGAAAGATCAGCCTACACTACCTGAATGCCTGATTGTGACGTCCGGCTTCGTCTGCTGCAGGCGACACCGGGGAAAGGGGCGATCAACTGCCAATAAGTGGTTAGTACATAAGTATTCGACCACCGTTATGCTTAGTCCTTCACGTAGGCAGCAGCTTGGCAGTTGTTTGAATGGGTGCTGCGGATAGCATTGGCGGGTCCAATGAGGACTTCTCACGGGAACTCCCGGGCAGAACTTCTAACCACAACTCCTGACTACAACTCCCAACGGAACTTCCAGCGAGAGCTTTTGGCGAGAGCTTCTAGAACCGGTGCCGGAGGAGCACTCTCTCACCCCGGACGCAGGAGGCCACATAAACATTAACTGGAGGCTTGAAGACTTAAATATGCGAATTAGAAAATTTGAAGATGCGCCTTGACAAGTTCTCTCCCATGGAGTAGATTGACATTTGAGACAAATACCATGACAATTCTGGGTAGAACTGGGTATCATGGAAAAGCCACTAAGAGTAGAAGGGAGGAAGTTCCACAGTGCAGACTCCTATCAAGGATCTCATGAAGCGGGCTCTCAAGCATTCCACTGCAGAGTACTGCGAGATCCGGGTTGAAGAAACCACGGAGACAGCGATCCGCATCAGAGGCAAGGACATAGAGCTTGTGGCGCAAAATGTCTCCGCCGGTGGAAACGTACGCGCACTGTACCGTGGAGGTTGGGGGTTCATCTCCTTCAACCGCTTGGACGACCTGGAAAAGAAGGTAGAGGAAGCCTGCGCCCAGGCCAGGATTCTCGGGGAGAGATTGAACAAGGATATCAAGCTGTATCCCGTGGAGCCGGTGGAGGACTACGTGCCCGGGAATTTTAAGAGAGAGGCCTTCGCAGTGCCTCTCAAGGACAAGATGGCCCTCCTGGAAGGGTACAACAAGCTCATCCTCGGATGTCCCGAGATCACATCTTCGTCGATTGGATACTTCGACCGGCATACCCATTGGCATTTTGCCAATTCCGAAGGTACATACATTTACCAGGAGAAGATGGATCTCGGCGGCGGGCTCGCGGCTATCGCCACCAAGGACAAACTCACCACCCAGGATTCAGCGAGATTTGGGTCAAACAACGATTACAACGTTGCCCTTGGGTTGGAAGATGAGGTAAGGGAAGCGGCGGAAGCCGCCAGGCAAATGCTGTATGCCCCTGTTGTGGAGGCAGGACAGTATACGGTAATCCTGGACCCGGACATGGCAGGCCTCTTCGTCCACGAAGCCTTCGGGCATTTGAGTGAGGCCGACGACCTCGACGAAGACGAGCGCATGAAAGAACTGCTCAAGATCGGCACAAGATACGGCACAGGCGAACTCAACATATATGACAGCGGCATAGAAGGCCCTAACCGGGGCGAGTGCAAGTACGACGATGAAGGGGTTCCCATGCAGAGGACCTACCTCATCAAGAACGGCGTAATAGCCGGCCACCTCCATTCCAGGGAAAGTGCCGTTAAGATGGGTGAAGCTGCCACAGGCAACGCCCGCGCCCTGAGCTACAGGTTCCCGCCGATTGTAAGGATGCGCACCACGTGCATAGCTCCCGGCAAGCACGCCTTCGAAGAAATGCTCAAGGGAATCTCCCTGGGGATCTACGTCCAGGGCGGTTACGGCGGCCAGACCAACGGGGAGATGTTTACCTTCGCACCGTCCAAGGCTTATATGATCCGCAATGGCAGCATCGCTGAGATGGTCCGTGACGTGAACCTGACCGGTAACGTCTTCGACACCCTGAGGAACATCGACATGATAGGCAACGACTTCGTGTACAAGAACAGCCCGGGCGGATGCGGCAAGGGAGGCCAAAGCCCTCTTCCGGTAGCCCAGGGTTCACCCCACGTTCGCATCAGGAATGTGGTTGTGGGAGGTGAGAAGAAATGAAGAGCTTGTTAGAAGAGGCGGTTGCCCGGGGAGCTGATGCTACTTTGGTGGCGACCGAGTCCAGAAACGCCTCGGTGTCTTTCGAGGCAAACAGGTTGAAGAGGGTTGGGAGCACTGAATCCCTGAACCTGGATATGCAGGTGATTAAAGCGGGCAAGCTGGGCATCGCCAGCTCCACCAAGCCAGGGACGGAGATGCAGCTCCTTGAAAACGCACTGGACGTGGCCCAGTTTGGCTCGGATGTCAGCTACAGTTTCCCTGAACCTGAGCCCCCGGCAAGCCCCAAGGTGTACGACCAGGCGGTCGCGGATGTGGATGTGGACAGGATGATCTCCATAGGCGAAGAACTCATCGAGTTCATCAAGGCCTTGGATCCTGCGATACAGGGTTCGGCAAGCGTCAGCGCAAGGGTAATCCACAAGAGCATATATAATACCCGCGGGCTTGATGCCTCTCTGGACAAAACCCTGTTCACAGTGTCTGCCGGATTTCAGTTTGTAGAAGGGCAGAACCTGCTGCAATCATGGGATTGGAATGCGTCGACGGATTTAGAGTACGACTTGGAGACCATGAAAGCAACGCTCAAGGCAGACTTCGACATCGGCCGGAAGAATGTGGAGGTCAAGCCCGGGGTATACGATGTGCTGCTTACCCCCGTGGGTTTCCAAGCCCTCATATCGCCTATCCTGGCTTGCCTCGACGGCCGGGCGGTGATGAGGGGGATCAGCCCCTTCAAAGACAGGATCGGCGAGGAGATTTTCGCGCCGTCCTTCTCCCTTATAGACGACGGCACCATGGACGGCGGCCTGTCGTCCCAGCTTTACGATGACCAGGGAGTCGTATGCCGGAGAACCCCGCTGATAGAGAAGGGTGTGCTCCGGGAATACCTGTTGGACCTCGAGTCGGCTCACAGGCTGGGAAGACGGCCCATTGGCACAGGTTCACCCGGAGGCGCAAATCCCAACAACCTTCTGGTAATCCCGGGTGAAACCGGGTGGGAAGAGCTGTTAAGAGGGATGAAAAAGGGCATAGTCATTGACCATACTATGGGCGCCTGGGCAGGTAACCCTTACACAGGTACCGTCACCGGCAACATCGCCCTCGGATATCTCGTGGAAGACGGCGAGAAGGTGGGCAGAGTGAAAGACTGCATGTTCTCCCTGAACGTGTTCACCCACCTCAAGTCGAACCTGCTGGCTCTCAGCCGTGACGTCAAGGACCTGGGCGGGTTGTTGTTGCCTTACTGCTTGATAGGAGGCGTTTCCATAGCGTCGCGGGAGTCGTGAAGTTGCAGGTTAAGTGTGACACCGGGTAAAGGTTAAGTGAAAGTGAATAACTGAACAACAACGGGACAGTTCTGATCGTTTGTGTGCTCAGGACTGTCCTATGCTTTTCCGGTTGCCCTCGGTTTAACTGTCCGCAGTTTGTGAAGCAGGCACCTCTTGCAACCGGCCATTAGACCACATGTGTTTATATGGTGACCATGGAGAAAGGGGGTTACGGCGATGGCGGCCGGTTCTCGGAAACCAGCATCTCCTCTTACACACATGGTCTTGTGTCTGTTTTCCCTAGGCCTTTGTTTGATCTGCTCATCCTGTGTGAAGGTAGCAGACCCGGACAAACCGTGGAGTTACATGCTTGACGCCCGCTTGGTGATATCCGGCGTTGAAGCCGTTCATCCCGCCTTTCTACTGGACGAAGTGCCTGAGGGGTACGGAGCAGCTAAGGCAGAGTATCTTCAGACGGCTGCGGGCATTCTCTGACGACTCACGGGGCGACATCCTGCTTGATGGGCATTTTGAACTCGGTGCTGTCAGCCGGGACAAAGCGTGTATCGCTACCAGTAGATGTTCCGTGTACCTCATTGATTTCCGGAAGGTCTTGAGGTGACACCAACCACATTACGCACTTCCTTTCGAGTTTCAAAGGTAAGCGCTCAACGGTAAGCGTTGGTGAGTGAGGGGAAACAGATCATTGCTTGCCCCCAGCCTTATCCAATCCTCGGCTCGGTTTCAACGCCGACTCAACTTATTAGGTTCGACTAGGCTCGGAGCCCATTCCGGCACCGTCAGGGTTGAATGCAAGAGCTTGACCGCGTCAAGATTGGAACCGCCGGGAACGCGTAATCGGGCCAAAGAGGAGGTGGTCAATTCCTGGCCGGTTTCCGGTTGAAACCGGTCGGTTTCAGACCAGGTCTTTAGCCGAACTGGTCAATCCTAAACCAGGTCTGGTCTGGAAGTGGCCAACTACAAACCAGGACAGGCTACGAATTGGTCAATTCGAGACCAATCTGAACCTGAGGGACCGGAGACTGGCTAATACCGAACCAGATTCAGGCGAGAAGTGGTAACTCTCTGACCAACTCAAGCTTTCAACCGGTCAAATCGGAACCGGCATGAGCCTCCGTGTAAGCGGAATGGCAAATCCTTGACCAGATGGGCGACACAAGTGGTTAACATCAGACCAAATTCTCCGACGCGCCGGAGACTTGAGACCAAATGCACCTTAGAACCGGTCCGTTTTTCACCATCGCCGGCCGACAGGAAGGCCCGCCTGGCCAATTCTTCAGCATTCCAGTCTCAGCTATGTTGACAGTTTCCTTGAAACGCTATACCCTGAACATGGAAACGGTTTGCGGGGGAACTCTTCGGAGTTGAGAAAGGTAAGACCTGACCCTTTGAACCTGTTGGTTAAGACCATCGTAGGGAAGCAAACCAGATACAAACAAGATGTTTGACTGGGTGCCTCCCGCGACGGGGCACCTGTTGAACTTCTAGGGCATTTGGTTGCATGGCCGGGTCTCCTTCCAGGGTTCTCTGCTCTCTGTATTTCAGCATCCCCCACCAAGCAAACTGACAGGAGAATCTGTATATAAGAACCTGGTTGAGAAGCACTCAGGTGGAAAGGACGTGCAACGATGAAAAAAGCTCTCACCATTGCCGGCTCAGACTGCAGCGGAGGAGCAGGCATCCAGGCAGACCTCAAGACATTTGCGGCCCATGGCGTCTATGGAATGAGCGTCATAGTCTCGGTTGTCGCGGAGAACACCTTCCGGGTGATTGACATCGAAGACGTGAGCCCACCGATGATCGAAAAACAGATCGATGCCATCTTCGAGGATATAGGCACCGACGCAGTGAAGGTGGGCATGCTTTCCCGGGCGGAATGCATGGAAGCGGTAGCGCGCAAACTCAAGGAGTACAAGCTACAGAACGTGGTAGTCGACCCCGTGATGTACGCCAAGAACGGCCATCCTCTTATGGATCCTGATTCTGCTGACACCCTGATCCGCGAGATCCTTCCTTTGGCGGATGTGCTCACCCCAAACATCCCTGAAGCTGAGAAGATAACGGGAATGAAGATAGAATCAATCGAAGACATGGAGGCTGCAGCCAGGCGCATTCACCAGCTGGGCGTGAAATACCCCTTGGTCAAAGGCGGTCACGCAATAGGAGATGCGCTGGATGTGCTGTATGACGGAAATCGGATGTGGCATTTCAGTTCAGAGCGCATTGACACCAAGAACACCCACGGTACCGGCTGCACCTTTTCCTCAGCTATAGCGGCCAACCTTGCTCTGGGCTTGGACTTGTGCGAGGCAGTGAAAGCAGCCAAAGATTACGTCACCGCTGCAATCAAGCATTCCCTCAACATCGGCAAGGGCCACGGGCCTACCCATCACTTCTATGACCTGTACCGGAGGGGATTGGTGAGGAAAGGCGCGCTGTAGGGTTTTCCCTCAAGAAGCTGCCAAAGCAGAGCTTGCCAGGGGTTTATGTACTAACACATCAGTAAGGAGGAGACTGTCAGATGACCCGTGAACTCATAGACCAGATTACAAATATGATGGAAAACATCCGTGTCAAGAAACCGCTTATCCACCACATTACCAATTACGTTACAGTCAACGACTGCGCCAACATTGTGCTGGCCATAGGGGCATCGCCAATTATGGCGGATGACATCGATGAAGTGGAAACCATCACGTCCATTTCCTCGGCGTTGGTAATCAACATCGGAACTCTCAACCGCAGGACCATTGAATCTATGGTTGCAGCCGGCAAGAGGGCAAATGAGCTGGGTATTCCGGTGGTGCTTGACCCGGTGGGAGCCGGTGCTTCAGGCCTAAGGAACGAAACCACCGAGAGGCTCCTGGCTGAAGTCAAACTCACAGTGCTGCGAGGGAACATGTCTGAAATACGGTTCTGCGCCGGCCTCAAAGCTGATACTAAAGGGGTTGAGGTATCTGAGGCAGATCAGAAGATCGGCGCCGACGAAGGCAGCGAGGTGGCGCGGGATGTCGCCCGCAAATTCGGCTGCGTGGTTGCGATTACAGGGGCTACGGACATCATCACGGACGGGGAGCGTACAATCTACATCGAAAACGGCACCAGGCATATGTCCAATGTGACCGGTACCGGTTGCATGTGCACTTCCCTGGTTGGCTCTTTCTGCGGCGCCATGGATGAAGCCACAGGCGGGCCCCTCATCGCGGCTGCAGGCGGCGTGCTTGCCATGGGCCTGGCAGGGGAACTGGCCTATGAAGCCGCAAAGGATAAGGGATACGGCAGCTTCCACATCGCCATCATCGACGCCGCGAGCAAGCTTGACAGTGACACCTTGGGCGCCAGGGCGAAGATATATGAAGCATGAGTGAACACAGAAATGCTACCAGGGCACTGATGTGATTGGCAGCGGGAAGCAATCATCCGCCAGGGGACATACACCGGCCGTGGTTAACGGGGGAGTACCGTCTCCCATCCTGAGAAGGCTAGGTCCGGCAAGGCACTGTCCAGTCGTGGACGTCCGGCCCGGCGGGTCACGTTGACTGTTGGCCGGCGCTGTTGGCGCCGCCAGGGAAGGAGTGCAGGCAATATGAACCCTATGAAGCATAACGTAGATTACAGCTTGTACCTGGTGACCGACAGGGACATTATGAGCACGTCCACCATCGAAGAAGCGGTGGAGCAAGCCATCAAGGGAGGGGTGACCCTTGTCCAGCTGAGGGAGAAGCGTGCATCGTCCCTGGAATTCTACGAGACCGCGCTCAGGGTGAAACAGATAACGGACTCGTATAACGTGCCGCTGATCATAAACGACAGGGTTGATATCGCCCTTGCGGCGGATGCCGCCGGTGTGCACGTGGGCCAGAGGGATCTGCCCGCAGCCCGGGTGAGGGAGATCATAGGGCCTGACAAGATACTGGGAGTTTCCGCGTCGTGTTTCGAAGAAGCTGTGCAGGCTGAGAAGGACGGTGCAGATTACCTGGGAGTAGGGGCGATGTTTCCAACCGGCACCAAGACCGATGCGGACATCACCACCATGGACGAACTCAGGCGCATTAGGGGGGCTGTATCAATACCCATCGTGGTCATCGGAGGTATCAATAAGAATACACTTCCCCTTTTTGCCGGAACGGGCATTGACGGGATTGCAGTGGTTTCGGCCATTATCTCAGCCGCCGACGTCCAAGAAGCTGCCCGGGAATTGAAAACCCTCCTCCAGCAGGTTAGGTGATTGGCCGCCGGCGCACCAGGCAAGTCCTTTCAGAAGGGACCGGGACAGGGGCTGGGAGGGGAAGGCCTATTACACAAAAGCGCCGGCAGAAGCGTGAAGATGGACGGTTAGAGAAGGACGACGGCAGAAGTGTAAAGGGGAGTTGCAAGTGCTTGATTTTGAAGCTGCCATTTTTGACCTTGACGGGACACTGCTGGATTCCATGGGGGTCTGGCACGAGATAGACATTGAGTTTCTGGGACGACGGGGTATTGACGTGCCCGGTGAATACATCTCGGCGGTTAACTCCAAAGGTTTCAGAGAAACCGCCGAGTTCACCATCGAGTATTTCAATCTGGACGTCACCCCGGAGGAGCTCATGGATGAATGGTTCGAGACGGCCGTTGACAAGTACAGCCGCAAAGTCCGGCTTAAGCCTAGTGCCAGGGAGTACCTGATCTTCTTAAAGGAACATGGCATCAAGCTTGGAACTGCAACTTCCTTGCCCAGGATGCTTGCCGAACCTGCGCTGAAAAACAACCGGATTTACCATCTGTTTGATGCCTTCACCACGACAGATGAAGCAGGGCGCAGCAAGGAATACCCCGACGTCTACCTGCTGGCTGCCAAGAGGCTGGGTGTTCCGCCGGGAAATTGCATCGTGTTTGAAGATATCCTGCCTGGAATAAAGGCGGTGAGGGCGGCGGGGATGCGCCCTTACGGCGTGTATGATAAATCATCAGAACACCATCGGGACGAAATCAAAGCCCTCTCTGAGATCTACATCCGTGATTTCGGTGAGATTCTGCACATACACCGTGCTTTGTGTTGCAAGGATGAGTAGAGACATATAACCTTTTAGCGGTTTCTCTTCTCCTTTCCGGTTTTTCTGCAAGACCGGGCGGAATCCCGGCTTTGATACCGGTTTTGCCATAGGGATATGACAACACCGCCTTCCGGCTGTATTACAGAGTCTACCGGTCCAATCTCTCCACCAAAGCGAAGAACCCTACGTAGTAGATCTCAGGCTCCCTGCCGTCCTGGTAAAGCTGGCAGCGTATGCTAGTTATCACGATCTTAACCCGCAGCTTGGGGCTCAGGGCTTCAAACACCATATCCTCAGGCCGGAAGGTCCCGTCGGCCACCCTGTCGCCAGGTATGGGGGCCCCCTCAGGCCCAGGGGCGTTGTCTCCCGATGCTGTGTATTTGTGTTGGATGGATTTCACGTAATCCGTAAACGACCCTTGCCATTGGAGCTGGCCCTCCAGAGCTATGGATAGGTGCTTGGTGGTTTTTTCATATGTCACAACCACGCCGTCTTGGGACAGGGACTGCCTTTCTTCATAGTATGGCCTGGCGAAATCGAACAAGTAATCGTACTCCGTTATGTCGGCACTCCAGTTTTCCCCTTCGTAGTAGAACCACTGGACGGGAGTTGGGATACCGGCATCCGTGTAGGAGAACCCAAACACGTCTTCAAACCGGTCAAATGTGAAGCCTTCCGGCACCAAGGCTATGTCGGACAGGTCATGATATATGTCAAAATACTGTATGATGGCTAATATTTCTCTCCGGTCCGAGGGTGCAACCTGGTCAGAAGGCTGGATCATCCCACCTGACACCATGCCGTAACTTGTGCAAATCGCCTCAAGCCTGCGATTTTGGCTCCACTTGGACACTGAAAAACTGCTCCACGGGCCTATCACTGACAACAGGGCCACTATCGCCAGTGTAACAGGTATCACAATGCTTTTTCTTGACTTGGACAGGTTGAGGTGCAGCATTATCCCCAACAGCCAGGAACCCAGGACAAGCACATAGTAACGGTTTTCAGTGATCCCGTAATGCTTGATCCTTATTCCCAGGGACGCAAACATCATGGCCAGAAGGGGGATTACCGCCCAGGGGAAGTAGCGGGAAAAGGTTTTTGCCCACTTGTTTGACTCAGCCAACGGCCAGGTGAACAGCAGTGTTGCAGTGGTGAACACTGCATACCATAACACAAGATGGCCTACCAGGCCCACAGGCCACTGCCAGGTGATCAGTATCTTGGCGAAGTACAGGTAGAGGATGAATGTGTATACGGTAAGCACCGGGGTGACTACGTACACTATGAGGTTGCTGAGCACTTTCGGGTAGTCACCCGTGGGGATGATCTCACCCGGTTCAGGTATCCCTGCCATGAACAAGAAGGGGGCTACCGTGCCGGCCATGACGAACCATGTGTGCAGGTAAACCCTGTGGGACAGGTCCAGGGAAAACAAGTAGTCAACCGCCGCGGTTATAGCCGCGAGCCCCATGAACAGCACTGCTGAGAACAATACTGCTACCACTGCCTGGGTGAAGAGCCTCACCACATACATGTCCAGGCCCCGGCTGTTTCTCCAATTGGGTATTGCGAAAAACAACAAGAACAGGAATACGCATATACCTATATGCCTGCTCAGGGCTACGAAGTCGAGCCCTTGGAGCATGGCAAAGGTAGCCCAGGTGATCCCTGAGCCCGACACCAAGGCGATGAAGTTGCCTGTGAGGGCGGAGCGTGACTGAGAGGCTTTGGCCCCCTGTTCCCATAGGAGTATGGCGCACCAGGATGCCAGTAGTCCTGCCACCAGGGCCAGGGACAAGCTGCCGGCCTCATCCGGCGGCTCTCGGTAGGGTTCTAAGGTATAACTGATTAAGGTGGCGGTAAGCACTACTGTGAACCCTACGGAAGCCCAGAACCGTCTGAAAATGGGCCCGGCAGAAGCCACCATCCGTTGGATTAGCGACCTTAGTTCGGTCTTCATAGAAGTCTCTCCCCTGACTCAGATTTCCCATTCCAGGCCAAGGGAAGCGGAATTATCCGACCTGGGACACTCTCGTCGACACATCCATGCCCGCACACCCAGGCCGGTGCACTCAGGCCAGGACGTTTGGAGTGTGCGCCGGGCCTGAGTGCTTTGCCCTTCTCGACAGTTTCTTGTTAAAAGCTATTCACCACTTCGTCCACTAATTCGCCTACAAAGGCTACCGCTTCCCGGATGGGATCCGGTTTAGTCATATCGGCTCCTGCCATCCTAGACAGTTCCAGCGGCTTCTTGGTTCCACCTAACTTGAGCACTTCTATCCATTTTTCGGCGGCAGGAGCCCCGTGTTCGCGAATGGCTTTGGCCACTGCAGTGCCTACGGTAAGCCCCGCCGAGTAGGTGTACGGGTACAGCCCGCGGTAGTAGTGGATTTGACGCATCCAGACCAGTCTGGCACCTTCGTCGATTTCCACCTCGCCGCCCCAGAATTCATCCAGGATTTCGCCTTGGACCCTGTTAAGCAAGTTGGCTGTTATCGGCCGTCCTTGTTCCGCCATGGCATAGATGCGGCGCTGCAGTTCCCCTTCGATAAGGTGCCTTATGAAGTTGTGGTGATAAGTCTTAAGGAGCTGCATGATCAGTCTTGGTGGTAGGAGGAGCCGGCTCTCCAGGTACGGGAGCCGGGGCTGCAATTTCCCTTAGCCTGTTCATTTGTTTTACTACAATGAACAGGGCAAAGGCGATGATCACGAAGTCGACTACGGCAGTGATGAAGCTACCGTAATTGAGGGTTGCAGCGCCGACCACCCTAGCTTCCTCCAGGGTCTGATAGGTGTTTCCGTCCAGGGCCACAAACAGGTTTGAGAAATCTACCTTTCCCGTTACCAGTGAGACCAGAGGCATGATAAAGTCATTGACCAGAGACGTCACAATCTTGCCGAATGCGCCGCCGATAACAACCCCGATTGCAAGATCGATAACGTTGCCTTTCATCGCAAACTCTTTGAACTCTTTCCACATGTCACTGCCTCCGCTCACGTTGGATTTTGGCTGGGACAAGCCTACCTTGGTATCATAATAGAGGGTAGCGGGAGGAAGATCCAGTATTAGCTCATGGGGAAACCTGGCATCGCGATTCTGCTGAGAGGGGGGGGGAACATGCCATTCCAGGCCGGTGTTCAAGTGTGATTGAGCACCCTGATGCTGAGGATGGGCGATTACCATGAAGTCTTTTGAGGTTGAACCAAGGGCTCCGGCATATCTGTCCCTGACTGACAGCCAGTGGGAAGAAAAGCTCGAGAAGAGCAGGAGCCTCGTGTCGCCCTGCGTTCTGTGCGCAAGGCGCTGCAGGGTGAAGCGGAATGCGGAGGATAATGCATCTGAGCCCCAATCATCGGGCTCGGAAGGGGCGTGTGAAAGCATCCGGACATCTTCCGGCAGGCGTGCCCGTGCCGGTGCTGTTGGAGTGTGCGGAACGGGGGAAATGGCCAGGGTGGCAAGTTTCGGCCCTCACTTCGGCGAAGAGCCTCCTTTGGTTGGCAGGCGGGGATCGGGCACCATCTTCTTTGCCGGATGTAACCTCAAGTGCAGCTTCTGCCAGAATTATGATATTGCCCACCTGGACCGGGGATGGGAGGTCACCGATGAGGAATTAAGCCGCATCATGCTGAGGGTCCAGGAGATGGGCTGCCACAACGTAAACCTGGTGTCCCCGACCCATGTGGTGCCCAATATCTTAGCCGCAGTGAGGATGGCTGCAAAGAAAGGGCTTAAGATCCCCATAGTCTACAACACAGGCGGTTATGACTCCCTGGAAACCCTGGAGGTTCTCGACGGGGTGGTGGACATATACATGCCCGACATGAAATACGGGGAACCCGGACCGGCTGAGGAGTTTTCCATGGCACCCGATTATCCTGAAGTCAGCTTCAAAGCCGTGAAGGAGATGCACAGGCAGGTAGGTGACCTGGTCACCGACAGGCACGGTGTGGCGGTGCGGGGCCTCTTGGTGAGGCACCTGGTTTTGCCGGAAGGGATGGCGGGAACCCAAAAGGTCATGGAATTCATCGCCACACAGATCTCCAAAGACACTTATGTGAACGTGATGGCCCAGTACCGTCCCTACTACAAGGTTGTGGGACATCCTGTAATAGGCAGGAGAATCACAGGCAGTGAGTATCGCCAAGCCTTGGACATAGCCAGGCGGGCTGGGTTAACCAGGGTGCATGCCCTTTGACCCGGATGTCTGGCAAGCATTATCCCAGCCCCGCCACAAGACCGGTAACAGAATATCCTCCAACGATTATTGAGGGCCATGAGATCGTTCTGGCCCTTGCAGGCTCGCGGTTATCGCTCTTCTGCCTGTGTCGGGCCCTCATATATTGTCCGCATCTGTTGCACCCGCACCTGTTGTAGCATCTGCTGTGGCCGCAGCCGCATCGGAATCCGTGCCCGTCAGTATGTCCGTGCCCTCTTCTCTCGCTTCGTCCCCATGGGGGCCCGTTGCCTCGTCAGCTCCTACCGGAGCGTCGCAGGCATCCGTGCATGCGGCTTCCGTCTCTTGGGTTTCGTCAGCTTCGTCATGGGCATCGGCGTCATGGTTCTTGGACCTTGTCAAAACCGGGGAAAGGGCCAGGGAACCTACCAGGGCGACAAGCAATCCGCCAAGACCGGATTTCAAGATGAATGGCTTGAGCTGGTCGGTTGCATCACGGGCTAGGGATTTCAGCGGACCCACCAGTATCAAAGATCCCGAGATACCGTCGCTTGACCGCCACGGGACCGAGATTGCCACCTGATCTTGACCCACCTGTGGCAAGTCGAAGGAATGGGTTTCACCTGAGGCAATTGTAGACTTAAGCAGTTCTGACACAATGCTCTCGCCTTGCAGTGAACCATCAAGTGATGAGTCTACAACTACCGTGCTTTCTGCATTTGTGACCAGCACGCGCATCCCTGTATTGTAATAAACCCAAAATGCCACTTCGCGGCATGTTTCGTTATCCTCGGCGGCCACATCCAGCTCAACCACTGCACCGGCAAGCTGCTCAGCGCTGTTCTTGACCTGTTTACCCGCGGAGTTAAAGAAATGGCCCTGAAGCAGCCGTGCTTCAACCACTGCCATGGATGCTATTACCAGGAGGCTCAATACACCATTATTACAGTTGCCTTCGCTCGCGTAACCATTCCGAATCACTTCCCTCTGTGAATGTCTGCGTTGTTCCGACAGGCGCTCCGGACCCTGAAGCTTTCCGGTGCGACACTAACCTCCATTATCTCACTTATGTCAACCCTGGGACAGGTACGGCAGCAAAACCCACACCAGTATCAGCGGGTGGTGATTTGCCCAGATAATGCGGAGTCATGGTAAAGAAGGGATACACTACACATATGTAGGACCTGGTCCTGCAGCACCCATATGTGTCATGTATCCCTTCTTCTCTTTGTCAGACTGCCTTGCTCTCAATCACATCTTTCATGCTGTAAAGCTCGGGAGGTTTACCCGGCAAAAACCTGGCCGCCTCAAGTGCGCCGTACCCGAATATATCCCTGGATAAGGCGGCGTGCCTTATCTCCACTACTTCGCCCGGCCCGGCGAAGATGGCATCGTGCTCTCCCACGATGGTTCCCCCGCGCACCGCATGGATGCCGATCTGGTTTGGCTTGCGCTTTAGGCTCTCGTCATCCCCGCGCCTTCCGTATACATAATCCATGCTGTTACCCAGGGCGGCGTTGATGGCGTCTGCGATCATCACGGCGGTTCCGCTTGGGGCATCGATCTTCTGGCTATGGTGCTTCTCGACAATTTCGATGTCAAAGGATTTTCCGAGCACCTGGGCTGCTTGTGCCACCAGGGAGAGCACCAGGCTTATGCCCAGGGACATGTTTGCCGACATGAGCACCGGTATTTTTTGGGCCGCATCTGAGATTTTCTGGCGCTGTTCAGGCGCAATCCCTGAAGTACCTATCACCAATGGGACGTGCCTGCTTAGTCCGAAATCCAGCAGGTTCACAACTGAACTGGGATGGGAGAAGTCGATCACAACATCAGGTCGTATGTCCGCCGGCACTTCCTTGAGGGAAGGGAACACCGGGTATGTGTTATCGAGCTTCCCGGGGTTCATGTCAACCCCACACACAACCTGCATCTCAGGGACTTGAGACTCTTCAATCAGCCTGGTTATCACACGCCCCATCCGCCCGTTACATCCGTGCAGCAATATTTTCACTGTGATCCACCTCCGGTGGGTATGTATTCCGTGCTGCTCCTTTTGATGACGATCACAGTCTATTCTACCAGATAGCCCGGATTGTAGGCGCCGGCCTCCGATGTATATCGGTGCCCGTTCCGGCCAAGCTATTGCACCGGCCCTTGCTTGACAGCTTCTACTTGCCGGATACGGTGATCCCGGACACGTGAACCCACGGCAGGATAGAGAACCCGTAGTCTATCCTTTCCCGGGATATGGCTTTGATGTTCTTGAGCATTTCCGCAAAGTTGCCTGATACCATGGACTCGCTTATCGGATACTTGATCCGGCCGCCTTCAATGAGATAGCTGTTCTTGGCCACTCCTGAGAAGTCACCGCTGTCACTGGGATAACCCCCGGAGAACCGGGCAAGCAGGATACCTTTTTCCACCGACTTGATCATGTCATCGAGGGAGGTGTCACCGGGCTCCATCACAAACGCGCCGCCCATATTGACCGCCCTGTCGAAGCCCGTTTTCCTGGAACCGTACAGGCTGAGCAGGTAGGTCTTGAGCACGCCCGATTCAACGATGGTGCTGTTCTGCGCGGCGTACCCGTCTGAAGTCACGAAGTACCCGTTGCATATCTCGTCTGACACCGGGCGTGAATGCAAGGTCAGTAGGGGGCTGGCGATCTGCTGACCCAGCTTGTCTTTGTAAATGCTGGTACCTGATATCATAGGCCCATCACTTATGGTTCGCGAGACGAACCAGAGCATATCGTTCATGCAATCGGGGGTTATGATCAGGTCCCCCACGAATCTGCCTTGCAATGGCCTTGTGATGATCTGCTCCGTGGATTGCTTGAGAAGGATGTCCAGGGAACCGCATTCCAGCAGATCTCTCTCGAGATCCCGCAAGGAGAAGCTGGTGTAATTGAAGGACGATACCTTATCTTGATCCTTGGATGTAAACATAAACATGCAGTTATACACACCTTTGTTTGTGACGAAATCAACATTGTTGGAATTGACAAAGCAGCTTCTCGAGCGGGTAAAGTCAATGATTGCCTGCATAAGCACGAGTTTGGGGTATCTTGCTTTGACTTGATGCAGCAGTTCCTTCACACCCGAGTACATCCTATCCAGGTCAGGCGCATCGCTCCCGGATGAGAATTCGGCCGGAGGCTGGGCTTCGGCGATGTCATACGCTTCGTCAGGGGCGGATGCAGCGGCTATTGCGAGGACCTCGGCCGCCGCCTTGTCCATTGATTCGTTGTCCGACTTATTGATGGCCGTTGAACCTCTCCGGCTATCCTTTATGGCAGTCAGCCCTATATTGGTGTCAAAGGTGGTCCTCAACAGGGAGAATTCGCCCAGCTCAACATTCATCTCGTGTTTTTCAGTAAAGGTGGCGACGCATTGGGCTTTGTCCGCACCGGCCCTTAGCAGCGCATCCAGTCCGTATTGCGCGACCTCTCTCAGATTAGCCATACTTATCTACCTCCTATGTTGATCTTGCACTTGATGGCCGGTCCACCCATTCCTACCGGTATGGCTTGTTTCTTGCCGCACATTCCCCCGGGACCCCACTTCATGTCGGAGGAAACCATGGTTACAGTCTTGAGCATGTCAAAGGCTACGCCGGAAATGGTGGTGTCTTTGATCGCCCTGCCCAGCTTGCCCTTCTTGATCTCGTAACCTAGGGTGATCCCGAACATGAACTCGCTGGTAGAATCAGCCTGGCCGTTGCTCGGCTCGATCAAGTAATAGCCGTCATCGATTGAGGCGATCATGTCCTGGAGCTTGTCAGTTCCGGGCAGGATTGCCGTGTTTCTCATACGTATCAGGGGCTCATCAGAGAACTCATAGGCCCGGGCATTGCCCGTGGGCTCCGTATTGAAGTACCTAGCGCTTTCTTTATTGTGCATGTATCCTTTCAGGATGCCGTTTTCGATGAGCACCGCATCTCTGGCCATGGTGCCTTCATCGTCGATGTACACAGGCACCGGGCAGGTTTGGCCGTTGTACGAGTGGGCGAAGTCTATGAGAGTTACAAGGGGGCTTGCCACTTGTTGGCCTATCTTGCCCGCTGCCACAGAGCCGCTTAGCACCATGTCCGCTTCGGTGGTATGGCCTATGGCCTCGTGGGCCAAAATGCCTGCGAGAGAGGCGTCGAGCACGCATGTTTTCAAGCCTGCGTCCGCGAACACCCCTTCGCTTTTTTTCATGAGGTGATGATACTGCTCTTCAATTCTCTCATAGAGATCTGCAGGGGACGTGAACAAGTCCTCAAAGTGCCCCCGTCCGCCGTAGGACTTGCCGAATCCCACGGGTTCGCCGTCCTTGATGAGGGACAGGGTTATGCCGATGATGGTCCTGGGCACCACGGACCGGGAGTATGATCCGTCTGATGTGACGAGGGTTTTTTCCATGTCCAGGCAGTTGAGGGCTACGGTTCTGCTGGCCAGGTTCGGGTACGTTCGGGCTATATGGTCATCGAGTTCTCTTAGGAACTCAACCAGCTGCTTTTGGCCCAGACGCTGTTTCTTTGTGGAAAAAGCCTTTTGGCTTTCAAAGGGAACTCCAGGAAGCGGGCCCCGTCCTTTTTCCTCTTTTGAGTCGAGGAAGATCGCATTTGCCGTTGCCGCCTGTATCACCCCTTTGACTGCCTGGTCGCTGATCTCAGGGTTGGATGCAAATCCCCACGAACCGTTCCTGTACACCCTTGCGGATATCCCGCCGGTTGCGGAACGTGAGTTTGCCGTGTTATTTCCTTTGACGAACACAATGCGGATGACCCTGTTTTCCTGGACCCTGAGCTCGGTGTAGCCCGAAAAGAGCTTCACATAGTCACGCAGGTCTAAGCTGTACAAAAAGATCCCTCCTCAAATAGCTACAAGGCGACTTGAACAGAGTGGTTGGTTTGTTGCATCGGCGCAGGATTGCGAGAACTCGTCAGAGAGTCGTTAGGGGTTTTTCTACGCCGCGGACTCAGTTACCTCCATCCAAAGGGGGAGTTTTTGTCGGCACTGCCTATCTCATTCGGCTATCTTTCTTTGCACCCGGCAGACAGAGGGGGAGTTTTTCCTGGCTACTGCACCTGCAAGACGGGCTGCCTGCAGCTTGTCTTTGCCTAAGTAGCCTGCCCGTGGTATGTTAAGGTTAGCTGGAGTGTTGCCTGTTCAGTCAGAGGTTGCCTGTTCACCCAAAATGCCCAGGAGGAGGTCAGCCCCGTGGAAACACCCATATCCAAGCGAACGGTTTTCACAGGCCGCATACTGTCAGTCAGGGTAGATACCGTCTTGACCGGGGCCGGCAAAGAAACCACAAGGGAGATCATTGAGAGGCCGGATACCGTCGCTGTTGTGGCCCTAGACGATAACCGCAATATCCTGCTGGTGAAGCAATATAGATACGCAACGGGCAAGCATACTGTGGAAATTCCTGCTGGGGTAATCGATCCTGGGGAAACCCCTGAACAAGCGGCCAGGCGAGAACTCAGGGAAGAGACGGGATATGACTGCGACATCCTCATCCCCGTACATACCTACTGGCCTGCCATTGGTTATTCCACTGAGAGGATGACCATATTCCTGGCCAGGGGTCTCAAACCTGCCCCCCTCCAGGGGGATGAAGAGCGCATAGAGCTTCTGAGGCTGCCCTTCAGCGATGTGTATGAGATGACCCGCAAGGGTAAGCCCATCTTCGATGACGCCAAGAGCGCCATCGGAGTACTACTGGCGGCAGGGGTATTTGCCGGCAATGCAGGCCGGGCCTGATCGGCGTTCGGGCCCCTCGAGCAACCAATGTCCTGCTGCGGTGCTGGCCTGCAACGCAGGCTGAGCTTGGTCGACTCCTCCATGGGAATGCCCGACTCAAAATCGCGTGGGGTAGCGTTGGCGCCTCTTGCAGCGGACAGGCTCGCAGGGTTGAAAAAGGCAAAACCCCGGGGATTGCTCCCCGGGGAAGTTGGCGCTACCCGGCGGACCTCCCGCTGGGATTAGAGGCGCCGAGCAGCACTGGTCTACTACTCACTCGGCACCACCTCCTTTCCTGTAGATCGTATTCTGTGTTGAACTCCCTATTCCTGCTCACGCACGTCCCGTTTAACTGCAGATTTGTTTCTTATGCCAATGCGAACACCTGTGTATATGTTGTGGATAATTTTTCATAAATGTATGAATCAGACAACACCCCGGTCAGGGGTCACATGTGAACAAAGCCACTAGAGCCCAGCAAGACCCGTTTTTGCGAAGCAAAAGACCAGCATAATTAGCTTTTCTCTCGACCGGTCCCGCAGCCGGCGGTGCCGGGGTTGCTGTGGACTCTGTGTGAACATTATGTGGGTATCGTGACAGGGGGTTGTGGATAAGTTGTGGATAGTTTTTTGACCTGGTTGGTGACTCCCTTGAAGCGAGCTTGAGACTGGGGTATCCTCATCATGAGGATATGGGGTTGTAAAGGGCAACCGGCGATGAGGTGATCTCTTGAAACTAAACCTGGACCTACACATCCACTCGAGTTTTTCACCTGACTCCCTCGTAACCCCCGAAGAGGTCATCAGGATTGCCAAGAGAAAAGGACTGGACGGCGTGGCTATCGCTGACCACAATACCGTCGGCGGTGGGATGGCGGCGTTCAAGAGCAACACGGACCCCGACTTCATAGTGATACCCGGCGCCGAGTACTCAACTGAATACGGCCACGTGGTGGGATTATTCCTTTCTGAAGAGATCAGGGTGCAGGGCCGCAAGCCCCAAGGCTACACTCTTAGCCCTACTCTCCCGTTTGAAGACGTTGTCCAAGCCATACACGCCCAGGGTGGAATTGCAGTGCTTGCACATCCCTTTCAGTCCAGAGTATCCTTGCCCGCACATGTGTTCAAGGGCCCTGTCAAGGTTGACGCCATTGAGGGATTTAACTCCCGAGCCGGCGCCCGGGCCAATCCGAATGCCAATGCCCTTGCCGCAAGCTGTTCAACCGAGTACAACGTGCCTGCGCTTGGAGGCAGCGACGCCCACTTGCCTTGGGAGATAGGGAGGGCATACACCCTGGTAGACTTGGGCGGGGCTTCCGGCGGCGCTGTTTGCATCAGGGAAAGCCACCATCTGGTGAAACAAGCTATCTTGGCAGGACGAGTTGAATGCCATGGCAGGCACACCCACAGAGCGGTGATTCCCCTCACTGAATTGGTTAAAGCCTACAAGCGGAGGACATACCGGAGGGTACCCTATCTCCTCGGGTGGCTCCTGGTGTCACTGCTGGAGCCTGTAGGATCTTGGTTGGAGAAGCCCCTGGGGAAGGGGCGTGACTCGCAGCGCGCGAAAGATCAAGGCTGAATAGCACAAGCGCACTTGGCGTTGTGCCATTCAGCCAAGCATAGGGGTTGCTGTTACGCCTGATGTACAACTCAGGCTTTGGTATATCCCTCTCAACAGCTTTCCGCTCAATAGCCTTTCTCCGGCAATTGGGTGTTATCTAATTCACCGCAGTACGGCCTAAGTCCTTCTTCCTCCTGATTTCTTCAACCCATTCAGAATCCTCTCTACCCGCTCAATTTCGGGCAGGACCTTGCCGGATTCAGGGTCAATCGCTACACAGGCACCGCCCACCATGGCAGCGCGGATCCGGCCGCATGCCGCCGGGTTCCCCTGAAGGTGCGGTGCGTCCAGGAGCCCTATCTTGATGGCGTAAGACAGCACCCTTGGATTGGTAAGGGCTGATACTGACTTGTCTTGTTCGTCCCCTTGCAATGCGTCGTTGATAAGCAGTTCAGGCACTATCTCGGGCAGCTGTGCGATGGCGTGCAACAGAATCTTGGCTTCTTCCACAAGGCGGTTCTTTCTTGCCTGAACCTCGTCGGACAGGGTCATGTCAGGCATGCCTTCCATGCAATTCCTGATTACCCCCTGGACGATCTTGCAGCTTTCGATGATGTCCTCAGGAGTGGCAGCGTGATCACCTTCGCAGAAGCCCACGACGTGTACTATGTGGGGCTTGAGATTCATGCTCACCAAAGTCGAGGCAGCCAAATGACCCTTGGCCATGTCTAGGTCGGTGGGGAAACTGGCAAGTCCTGCCCTGACCTGGCGCCATACCCTGAAATCATGATCAACCAAAGACTCAATTAGCTCCAGTTTCGCCAGCATCTTTCCCAGATCCATGGCAGCGCCGGTTCCCGGAGGAGTATTGAACATGTACTGGGCGACGTAATCTTTGACGCCTAAGGATTTGGCATTAAGCGCACCCAGGTACGCCGCTGCCACCGCTACCACATCAGGCGCGTCCCGCAGGCTCCAATGATGGGCTTCGTTTACTTCCACCGGGATGCCCCTTTCGGCATGCCGGGCGATGGCTTCCTGAGCCTCTGTCATGGCTTGTTCCACACCCCGCGGGCCCCGCCTGTCGAGGACGTTGTACCAGCAGAGGGGGATGGCAGTCCACGCGTTCTTTATGGTATTTAGCAGCATCTCGCCGAACCTGATCACGTCCCTGGTGCCGCTGTAGCATCTCATCAAGGGGTAATTCCCCCGGCGGGACGCTGCGTACAGCAACTCGAAGTCCCTCGCGCTCCTGACAGGCACTCCTCCGGCGCCGTCCTGATCAGGATCCATGTTTTCAGGGTGGAAGAAGTGCTCCTGGGCGTTCTGGTCCGGCCCGATGGAAACCACATCGAGCACTCCGGCTTCGGAAATCCTCTCAATCCCTGTCCTGGTCGCTTCCACCGATGGCAGTCCGAAGTGATGCCTTAGGAGCGGGTAGGGGGCCTTCCAGGCAATCCTGTCCACCAAGTTGTCAGGGAAATCAACCCGGACGGATGAGCCTGTTTCGCCTTTGAGGTATCCCACTATCTCGCTTATATCCTCAGCCCCTGAGAATGCTCTTTCGAAGATGCCTGACGCCTTGGCTACCTCCGCCACCGGGGGAGTACCACCAAACACAAGTCGTTGGTGTGGATAGAGGCCTGCTTCATCCAAGACTTGTTTGAGCCGCGAGAAAAGCCGCCCTGCGGCGTCAGGATCCAGCCGGTACCCAATGGCCAGGATGTCCGGCTTGTTATCCTTGGTCCAAGCGACGATTTCTTCAGGCGATTTGGCAGCCCCTATGAACTCTGTCCGGTATCCGTGGGCTTCAGCAAGCTTCAGGAAGTTAAGTATGCCTGCCACATGAACGCAATCTCCGATAGATACTCCGGCAATAAGCACTCCTGTCTTGGTTCCTGTCATTGGGAATCTCCTCCTAGTACCAGTTCAACGATGGCATCCACATCCATTCCTGCAATTCCCATGGCTTGGGCGGTCCTGCCTTGACTCATGTAGTCTACGCCGTGGAGGGCGCTTGCCAAAGATATGGTTGCTTCGATTACCGGCACCTCCACCCCTGCGATCCTTGCAAAGGCCGCAAGGGGAACCAGGCTAAAGGGCACATCTTCAAAGATATACCTGTGATTCAGAGTGTCCGGGGCAGTAATTCCCACATACCCTGGGTTGTGTTGCACAGCCTCGTATAGCGTGTCTGCCTTGATACCGTAAGTGTGATGCATCCATTCAAGAGTTGACCGTGAGCGTACGCCGAAAGCTCTGGCTATGGCAAGCCTCTCCTCGTCCAAGGCTGCCAGGGCTCTCGCAACCGACGGGGTGATCCCACCCCTGTAATGCTCATACGGAAGGTTGCTTTCAATCCTGCCGGCGTTGAGGATCACAGGCAAGGGATGGAACACTGCGCCGATATTATCAAACCCTGTAAAGAGCACATTTTCAGCCGGAACGAATCGAGGATATGCCTTTCTCAGCACCCGTAGGGCCTCTATGGTTCTCGTCGCCGGGAGGGCCGCTACGGGAACCCTGTGTTTGATGCCGTAAATGTGGGAAACACCTTCCGCTATAGTCCGGCTCGCATATATGAACGTACTGGCTTCAACGATGGTTACATCGCTATGGCAGTTATTCTTTAGCAGCACCTGCTTGAACTCAAGGGCACCGCCTGTCCGGCCGGGGTTTAGCACTACTATTTGCCCGTCAGAGAGATGTGGCGCCATCTGCGCTGCCACATCCCTATGGCCGGATGCCGGTACGGTCACCATGATCAAGCTGGCTTCGCGTACAGCCTCGCCCATGTCCGACGTCATCAGATTTGGCGTCGCAAACCCGGTGACCTGGCCCTCAAGCATAATACCCCCGATTTTGTTTAGCAAATCTATCTTGCTTTCCGACCTGTTCCATAGGTTTACATCAAAACCCTTAAGTGCCAGGAAACCTGCCATGGCTTGCCCGCCGTTTCCCGCACCTATTACTGCAATTGTTGAATCCGGGAGCAGTTCAGGAGATAGAATTCGCTCAGCCATGTTACACCCCCCTCTAGTCTCTCTGATATGGCCGGCGCACACCCGCCCTGAAGGGCGGGGTCCGGCCTTACTTAGTTTGGCTTGGCGTGGCCGTTGTTTTTCCGCTGCAACGCACTATGAAGGATCATTTCAATGAGCTCGGGATAGCTGATTCCGCCGCTTCTGCAATCCAGGGGACTTCACTGTAGCCCGGCATCAGGCCTGGCAGCGTGCTGATTTCCAGGGCGAAAGCTTGCCCTTGATCTTCAGACACCCTTATGTCGACCCGCGCGATATCCCGGCAACCAATTGCCTTGAACGCCCGTATGGCTAAGTCTTGAAGCTTGCGACTGAGCTCTTCCGGTATGGGCGCAGGGCATACAGGGGTGACGTTGTCACGGGATTTCACATCGTATGTGTACATGTGGCTGCCGTTAAACACTATTTCTTCCACCGGAAGGGCCATTGGCTCGGGATAGCCCACAACGGCTATTGTGAACTCTCGCCCGTTTATGTATTCTTCCACTAGCACGGGTGGCTCAAGTGAGTCCAGGAGCCTTTTTGCCATGGTTTTGGCTTGAACCGGACATTCGGTCACGCTTTCAGGATATATGCCTACGCTTGAGCCTTCGGCAGCGGGCTTCACTATCACCGGTGTGGACAGTTCATTACCCACCGCTTCCAAGCTGGGCTGCTTGTCGATGCTTCGGCTGTCGCAGATCACTGTAAACCGTGGAGTCGGGATGTTGTTGGCCATGAAAGCCATTTTGGAAATGTGTTTGTGCAGCCCGGCGAAGTGGGCGGCGGAACCTGAACCGGTAAACGGAATTCCGCTGAGTTCGAGCATGGCAGCTATGTTGGCCTGATCCTTTCTGGCACGGTAGCTCGTGGCGATATTGAAAACCGCGTCAGGCTTAGCTGCTTCAAGGTCCAATAACAACTGCGGCCCTGCCTCGATTATATGAACATTGTAATTAAGGTCAGACAGAGCTTGCGCTACGGCTTGGCAAGTCACCTGGGCCTGGGTTTTCGAACCAGGCTCCTTGTAGCTGTTGGTTGACGAAGTGACAACCGCCATGTTCATTGCATCAACCTCCCTGAAAAGAATCTTTGGTTCCTTCAGGTGCGCCCGTTGTATAACCCGTGTGTGATAGGCATAAGTGCGTGACAAATACGGCAATACACACCTAAGGGGAATGCCTGCGCTTTCCCTTAGGCGCATCAGAGCAAAGCTACGCTATACGCCGGTGTTCCACAGCAACTCACGCCACGGACCGCGGCCCGCTTATACGGGTAACCACATGAACTTGAACGTGAGACAGAGATTTATGGAGGCTCAACTGATTGATAGTGTTTGAGAATGTGCGGCACATGAGTGCCCCGGTTTGCCAGTGCCTCCCTTTGCCACGCTTACGAGGTTAGCTGACGGGCTCGGGTCGAAAGGGACGTGACCCTACACGAAATCCCAGTTGCAAATCGGCAATGGGATTTCGCGATTAGCCCCGAAAAGTTGGGTCCCCCGCTCTCCGCTTCCGGAGATTCAGCGCCAAACCTGATGAATTCTCACGCATAATCAAAGTATACAGTGAATTGCCCAAAAATGTCAAATGGCGGTAAAGAACTTGCCTTCATTGCATTGCATGGCAACTCTCAGGAGAAACTAACCCAGGTTGTGTCCAATGTTCCACAGCTTGGAGGTGTTGTCATTGAGGAGAATGGGTGCCATCGATTGGACTGCCATGATACTGTTGATCATTGGCGGGCTCAACTGGGGAATTGTAGGCTTGTTTGACATGGACCTGGTAGCGGCCTTGTTCGGAGCCAAGACCATGCTGTCCAGAGTAGTGTATGCTCTGGTCGGAGTCTCCGCCTTATATGAGCTCATCCGCCTGCTGATAGGTGAACCGGTTGCCGACAGAGCGCGCTGAGGGTGAGCTTAGCCTATCCCTAACTGTTTCATCTTGTTAATTACCGTGGCATGGGAGATGCCCAAGGCCTTGGCAATTTTCCTCGAAGAGGAATACTTGCTTGCTGCCTTGGTAAGGTAGTATTTTTCGATCTCCTCGATTAGCCCTGGCAAGCTCACCGGAATTTCAGCAGGGAGTTGCACATGCCGGTTGTCATCGTCTTGAGCGTCTTGACGCCGTGTTTCCTCGGGTACTGAAGTGCCGTTGCGCTCCACGGTCGCTTGGCGCATGAAGCCGGGAGGAGCATCGTGAGCTCTCGATGCCGGCCCTTCGATTAACAGATGGGCCGGCTCAATCCTATGTTCAGCAAGGACCGCCGCCCTTTGGATCACATTTTGAAGCTCCCTCACGTTGCCCGGCCAATCGTGGAGCAGCAGCTTCTCCATGGCGCTTTCCGTGAGGTGTAAGTCCGGTTTTCCCAACTCCCTGGCAAGGAAGCTTACGAAATGCTCGGCAAGGAGCGGGATATCCTCGGTTCTGTGACGCAGGGGCGGAATCCAAATGGGAATTACGTTTAACCTGTAGAACAGGTCTTCTCTGAAGGTGCCTTCTGAGATCATGCTTTCAAGATCCTTGTTGGTCGCGGAAATGATGCGCACGTCTATCTTGACTTCGTGACGCCCGCCTATCCGGCGTATTCTTTGCTCCTGAATGGCCCGTAGGATCTTTGCTTGCAACGGAGGGGACAGGTCGCCTACTTCGTCGAGGAACAGAGTGCCGTGGGTCGCCAGTTCGAAAAGGCCCTGCTTTCCGCCGGACGAGGCGCCTGTGAACGCTCCTCTGTCGTAGCCGAAGAACTCGCTCTCAAGGAGAGAGTCGGGTATGGCAGCGCAGTTCACGGCTATGAAGGGGCCGTTCTTTCTGGCTGAATTCTTGTGGATAGCCCTGGCGAAGAGTTCTTTACCTGTCCCGCTTTCGCCCCTGAGCATTACGCTCATGTTGGTGGGAGCCACGGCTTTGGCCAGGTTGATGGCATTGCCGAGGGCCTGGCTTCTTCCGATGATATCGTAGAAATCCACCAGGGCAGGGGGCCTCACGGACTGGATGAGTTGCCGCACATCGTCCAGCTCCCTCAATATCACAAGCGCTCCCGACGGAATCCCTTCTTCATTGGTTATAGTCCTTATGCTGGTGACCACACGGATGCTCTTGCCTTGCCACGTGATGGTAACCTCAACGTTATCCCGGTCCTCGTCAAGAGGGAGGAGGGGTTCAAGCTTGCGGCTCTGCATTAGACTGACCAGGTTAGGCGGTTGTTGAGACGGGCCGAAGCCCAGCAATTTTCTCGCCTTCTTGCTGGCATAGGTAATGTTGTGCCATTGGTCAACAACGAGAATGCCTTCGCTGATGTTCTCTCCGATGATATCCAAGGCTTTTTCCTTCTTCTCGTATTCCATTATGTCAACTTCTGCGATGTGCCCTAAGTCGCTGATCTCCGATCGGAGGCCGTTGACAAAGCGAGACCACCCAATGTCATCAGGCCATTCAACCTTGAAGAAAATATCAGGTGGGCTGACTTCGATGTTGAGCACATTGATGTGTTGTTTTCCCAAAGCCCGGAGGATGTCATAGATCATGCCAACCCTGTTTTCGGCCCCGCTAAACCTGATTCTCTTGATGTCTTCGGAACCTGCCATATCAACGGCGCTCGCCCAGTGCCCTCAAAGGCGGCACTTGCAGCTTCCTCCTTTCTCCATGATCCGAAAGGTGTAAACCAGACTTACAAATATCGATAATTGTGTAAACAGTCATTACAATTGTAAGATATATTTACGATATTGAGGCATCGAATCCCTTCAGACACCGGACTGTTTCGGCGGTCAAACCCGGAGGGCCGGCGGGCGCAAACTTATGTGCATGCAGGGTGAATTCATGATCTTTCCCCTTCGTTCCCTTGGAGCTTCGCCCTGACCATACTTAGATTGCCTGGCCTCGTATCGAAGGCACGGTTCTTGCACGTGAATTGCTATTAAGAAACAAGACCAGAGGGAGGTAGCCAAATGCCAAAGTACTTGCCGGAACCCTACAAGATAAAGATGGTTGAACCCATCAAACTCCTTCCCCGGGGGGAAAGGGAAGTCAAGATAAGAGAGGCGGGTTACAACACGTTCTTGCTCAAGTCAAGGGACGTTTACATCGACTTGCTGACAGACAGCGGGACCAACGCAATGAGCCATTACCAGTGGGCCGGCCTGATGCTTGGTGATGAAGCGTATGCAGGCAGCGAAAACTGGCTCCATCTGGAGGAAACCGTACGGGAAATATTCGGTTTCAAGTATGTGGTGCCGACTCACCAAGGCCGCGGAGCAGAAAACCTGATTTCACAGATATTGGTAAAACCCGGTCACTACGTGCCAGGGAACATGTATTTCACGACCACAAGAGCTCACCAGGAACTGGCCGGGGGTGCCTTTGTGGATGTGATCCGTGACGAAGCCCACGACCCCTCCAGGGGAGACATCGCTTTCAAAGGTGATGTGGACCTCCAGAAATACGAAGACCTCATCAAGAAGGTGGGCGCCGAGAACATCCCTTACATCACCATAGGCGTCACGGTCAACATGGCCGGGGGCCAGCCGGTGAGCATGAAAAACCTGAGAGAGGTTCATGCCCTGTCTAAAAAGCACGGCATTAGGGTGATTTTTGACGCCACCCGGTGTGTAGAAAACGCGTACTTCATCAAGACACGGGAGCCCGGCTATGAAGACAAGTCCATCGCTGAGATCGTCAAAGAGATGTTTTCGTATGCTGACGGATGTACCATGAGCGGGAAGAAAGACGGCATCGTGAACATGGGCGGCTTCCTGGCCATGAACGAAGAAGAGCTTTATCGCAAAGCAACCGCCCTGGTCGTGGTGTATGAGGGCATGCCGAGCTATGGTGGTATGACCGGCAGGGACATGGAAGCTTTCGCCATAGGCCTCAAGGAATCCCTCGACTTCGACTACATCAGGCACAGGGTCGAGCAGGTGCGTTATCTTGGCGAGAAGCTTATGGGAGCCGGAGTTCCCATTGTGAAGCCGGTCGGCGGCCATGCAGTCTTTCTTGATGCCAAAGCGTTCCTGCCTCACCTGACGCAGGATAAGTTCCCGGCCCAGGCACTTGCTGCAGCGATTTATGAAGAATCAGGCGTAAGGACCATGGAGCGTGGCATTATTTCAGCCGGCAGGGACAAAGACGGCAACGATTACTACCCGGCGTTGGAATTGGTACGACTTACAATCCCCAGGCGGGTCTACACCAACGCCCACTTGGACTATGTTGCAGACTCGATTGTCGAGCTGTACGAAAAGCGCAGCAGCATCCGAGGGTTGAAGTGGGTCTATGAACCGCCTGTGCTGAGGTTCTTCACCGGACGGTTTGAACGCCTTCCCGAATAGGCGGTGTAGATAGGCGCTATGGGTAGGCCATGACACCGACAGCACTGAACAGGCCATGTAGATAGGCACCGTCAAGGCGAGGCGCTTCGCTAGGAAACTGTCTGGCGGGGCGCTTCCCTTTTTGATCTCTCTTGCAGAGCAACATATATTGAAAGTTTCCCCAGGTTGCCCAATACCAGTGGGATCACCAACATATTCAGGCTGACTGCCGATATGAGGGCGCCTTCCCCCGTGATCAGTGCCGGAGGGGACAGTTTGCAGGTGTATCCGAGGCTTTCGAGCCTGGCCGCCGCTTGACCTGTAATGATATTGCCCATTTCGGCCAAGGCTGACTCCGCCATTTGATCGTACAAAGGTACCGGGTTTCCGATTAGCTCTGATGCAATGTTCTTGGCAGTCCGGCTGTTCATGGAATACAAGACGATTCCTTCAGTGTCCCCCGTAACCCCTGTCAGCACCGTTACGTCTTCAGGGGTGGAATGGCAAGATTCTATGCTTGGCTTGTTACGGGCGATCTCGATACCCATTTCGTGTTTGAAAAACACAATGGCTCCTTCAACAAAGGGGTTGATAAACTCCGCCTTAAGCACTCGTATCCCTCCTGAAAATCCAGGCGTGAAAATCCAGGGAAATCTTGAACAGGAAACGTTGAGTTGAGCTCAGCTGCCTGGCGAGCTGCAAGAGTGTGGCACGTTCATTGCAAGGATGAGTGCAAGTTCTGTATTAACTATCGTGAAGATGGTCGGAATTGTTTCATACGGCAGGGGTGTTGTCGCAGGCTTGTGCCGATGCGCCCTTGCGCACTATGGTTTGGATGAATTCGAGCAGCCTGTCTTCGTTGGCTTGTTCCAGCTGTTCGACTTGATGGGAGAATGAGTGCATGAGGTTTTCAAGGTCCGGGAGCAATTTACGGGCACCCCTTACCAACAGGCTTCCTATGAGAAGCCCTGTGAACAGGGGGAGTGTCATGCGTTTGTCTGCATCGATCTCAAGTATCCCGCTCAAAGCAACCAAGTCCAGTCCCTTGCGCTGAGCTTCAATGATCAATAAAGAAATAAGGGCGGCACAGTACGCAAGAGGGGATGAGTCATACTTGTCCTTGGTCAGATCGATGGAATGGGCGACTTCTTTTTCGGATGCCATGTGGATTTGGTTGAGCAGGTCATCCTTGGCGCGCTGCCATTCATCATCCCCTTGGGTTGCTTGGTCAGACTGCTGAGGGTACAGGTTTTCCACACGGTGTGCCTCAACCACGCTGAGCCCTTTCCGTGTGGGACTGAACATTACCAGTGAGCGGCCAGGCGAACCTGAAGGGTTCAGTGAATATGAGGTCTCCACCAACCCGTCTTCGGCGAGTTGCCGCATCATGTCATAGGCGGTCCACTTGGATACGTTCATTTTCTCAGACACGTCTATGTAGTGGACGGGAGCTCCCTTTTGATTCACCAAATCGACAAGGGTTTCCAGAAATTCAAACCGCCTCTTGCTCAGTTTCACCTAACCGCCCTCCTAACCTCATTTGCTTGCAAGATATCTTGCTTTCCGCCCCTTGTCAATGTTCAGAAAAAGATGGCAAATGCAGGAATTACCTCCAGTTTGCACTTCGGTGTAAGACCCCTAGTCAACCGCAACCCTTTCCTTTGAGATGAAGCTATCGGCCAGTTCGCCCCATTCCTTGGCGTAACCGTGAAGCGGTCTGCACAGTTGGGCTGCTGTAACTCCGTTCTTTTGTGTTGGATACGCTCTTGTTTCTTCAACCATTTTTTCCAGCATTGCAGGGTTATCGATGATGGGGCAGGGGCGCATGTGGTTGGTGTTGAACGGTTGGTTCTTCTGGAATGCCTGAAGCAAGGGTGACTTGAGCGCTTCTGCCAAGCTGCAATTCTTTATGTTCACGTTGGCGTAGTGCACAAAGGCGCAAGGTTCCACGTCGCCTGCTGCATTGATGTGGAGGTAGTTGCGTCCGCCGGCTATACAACCTTGGGTGAACACGCCGTCGTTCCAGAAATCCGCGACGAATATGGGTTTTTCCTCGCGCCATCTACGGACTTGCTGCGCCATGAAGAGCCTTTGCTCAGGAGTGGCCATGAAGTTAAGGTCTGAGTCGCCGCCGACCGGCACGTAGGTGAACAGCCATCCCATCAGGCAACCTTTGTCGATCATCAGGTCTATCCATTCATCACTGCCGATGATTTCCGTGTTTTCCCTGGTATACGTGCCCGAAAACCCGAAAGGTACTCCTGCTTCCCTCAGGTTGTCCATGGCTTGCATTACTTTCTTGAATATACCTTTGCCTCTTCGGGCGACAGTCTGCTCCTCAAACCCTTCAAGGCTGATGACGAAAGACATGTTCCCCTCTTCCGCAAATCGCTGTGCTGCTTCTTTTGTGATCAAGGTACCGTTGGTGAAGATGTGAAACACCGATTCATTGTGGCTCTTCGCCAAGGAGATCAGGTCGTCCATTCTTATCAACGGTTCGCCGCCGGAGATCACAAAGAAACTTATTCCCATTGCTTCGGCGTCGGTCATCACCCTGTCCAAGGTTTCATAGTCCATGTCCAGGGACCTGTCGTATTCGGCGGCCCAGCATCCCGTGCACCTCAAGTTGCATCTCCCGGTAGGGTCGATGAGGATTGCCCATGGAATATGGACCCCGTATTTTGCTTCGCCTTGCTTGCGTCTTACCGGACTAAGCAAGCCGGCGTTGATGAACATGTTGATCCCAAGCTTCTCCACCACATTGGGTGCAAGTTGGCTCAGCGCCTTGATAGCCAACCGTCTCCAGTTGTTGCTTTCGTCTGCGAACATGTCAGCCCATTGCTTGGCATAAGCTTTGTGCTCGGGCACCCTGGCAAGCCGTTCGCCCCATCTTGCCAGGTTTACCAGGTTCTTCTCAGGGTTGTGCCTGAGATACCTGAGCCCCTGCTTAAGGGCTGCCTCACCGATCATCGACTTAGCCAGTTCAAACGCCATCCTCCCGGTTCCCCCTCTTGCTCTTGTTGTAATCCCAAAAAGCCCAAAAACATTACACAAGACATCCAAGTAACTGAAGTGCGCTGCGAAAGCGTTTGCAAAAACATTCCTAAAGGTAGGCCGGTTGCTGCTTCCTTCTATAGCTCTATATATGGCCTTGCGCTTACTGATTAACACAAGCTGCAGATCCCAAAAAACCAAAATGCTATATTTAGGATATTCCTGGAGACTCCTGCTGTCAACTCATAGTCTGCTTTCACAATTCTACAGTGGACAGTTTGACGGTTCACTGCCTGACAATCCACGGCCTCAGGACAGGCCTTGCGTCTCACTCAAAGTGCTCATGACGTACCTGGTGTGTGCCGTTAAGGACTTGACATGGAAAAGGCAATCAGGAATCGGGGATGGTCCGAAGCCGTGCCTTTGCAGGCCAACACAGATTCTATAATAACTACCTAATTATCGGCAGGAAATCCTATATTTAGAAGCGAATATACAGTAAACTCGTTGGAGGGAGGAACAAAATGAGATTTACCCGCTTATGCTGCTTGTTGTTGTGTGTGGTGTTGATGGTCCCCCTGTTGGCAAGTTGTACTCCTGAAGAAGAGCCTGGGCCGGAGGGTGAACCGGGTGCGGAGGTTCCCGCGCCGTTCAAAATAGGGATTGTCACCGGTACGGTATCCCAGGGGGAGGATGAGTACCGCGCAGGGGAGCAGATGAAACAACGGTACGGCGACAGAGTGATCCATGTGACCTACCCAGACAACTTCATGGCTGAGCAGGAGACCACCATAAGCCAGATAGCAGGGCTTGCTTCTGACCCCGATGTCACGAACATAGCC
>JAAZEL010000052.1 GCA_012512325.1 Candidatus Fermentithermobacillaceae bacterium
GCGCAACGCTCTCACCATAATCGCCCAGCCGAAGGAGAGGAGCGGCCTCACCTCGAACAGGAATAAGGAGAAGGATGAAGGCAACTGCAGCAACTGCTATGGCTTTGGTTGAGGGAGCGGTGACGGGTCTAGCTTTTCCCATTAATGGCGCCCTCCTTCTTCCTTGACATAAGGTGGTTATATGTAGATACTACCTCATGCAAACGCCGGATTCATCAGGTAAAATATGGACCGTGTCCCATAGCGAGGGAGGAACATAATATGAGCGGCGACAAACTGGAGCATGTGTTGGCCGAGTTGCGCCGGGATCCCCGGTTTATCTCTTGTGAAACAGCGTGGCATCATTTTCCTGAGACTCCCGGCTCATACCTGGACATCCCCGACGGATTGCATCCTGCCCTGAAACAGGCCTTGGCAAACAAGGGGATAAAAGCCTTGTACTCCCACCAAAGGCATGCGTACGACCTGGTTACCCGGGGAGAAAACGTATGCGTCGTGACCCCGACCGCCTCCGGCAAGACAATGTGCTACAACCTGCCGGTGCTCCAGGCAGTACTTAAAGACGACGGTATACGGGCGCTGTACATATTTCCCACCAAGGCGCTTGCCCAGGACCAGCTGGCTGAAATAGAGGACACGGCTGGACAGGGTGGTTTCAAAGTGAAAGGCTTCACCTTTGACGGCGACACCCCTGCGTCCAAGAGACGGCTTGCCAGGGAAACAGGCCAGATAATCATCACCAATCCTGACATGCTCCATCAAGCCATCCTTCCCCATCATCCAAGATGGGCCAAGCTGTTCAGCTCCCTGGCCTACGTCATAGTGGATGAAATGCACCAATACAGGGGCGTGTTCGGGAGCCACGTTGCCAACGTGCTCAGGCGGTTCAAGCGGATCTGCGCCTTCTACGGCACCAGGCCCCGGTTCATCCTGGCTTCGGCCACCATCGCAAATCCGGGGGAGCTTGCCCTTGGACTCACCGGCGAGGAGGTCACAGTAATCGATGAGAGCGGGGCTCCCGCCTCGGAAAAGCACTTCATCTTCTGCCATCCGGGTACGCCTGACAGGGACGGGGAAATCAGGCATTCGGCCATAAATGCGGCTGCAAGAATTGCCTCCCGGTTCGTGAAAAACGGCATCCAAACCCTGGTATTCGCGAGATCCCGCATGTCCTGCGAACTGCTGGTGCAGTACCTGAGGGATGCTTACCCCAATGACTTCGAAAAACACAGGATCCAGGGGTACAGGGGCGGCTACTTGCCAAGGGAAAGAAGGGCAGTTGAAAAAGGGATCCGGGAAGGAGACATCCTGGGCATCGCGGCAACCAACGCCCTGGAACTGGGGATCGACATAGGAGGGCTGGACGCGGTGATCATGGCAGGATACCCGGGCACCATTGCAAGCACCTGGCAGCAAGCCGGGCGGGCAGGCAGGAAGCAGGGTAAATCCGTCGCCATCCTGATATCGGGAGGCTCACCCCTGGACCGGTTCATAGTGAACAACCCCGATTACTTCTTTGCCCAAACTCCTGAATATGCCCTAATCAATCCTGACAACCCATACATCCTCGGACAGCATGTGAAGTGCGCAGCCTACGAACTGCCCTTCAGCCATGGCGACGGGGAGTCGCCCAAATTGGGCCACACCCCCGTGGGGCATATCTTGGAGCACCTGGCCGAACAGAAAATCCTGCATAAAGGGGCAACTAGATGGAATTGGTCGGCTGACTCCTTTCCTGCCGCGGGCATCAGCCTGCGGTCGGCCACCAATGAGAACTTCGTAATAATAGACACCACCCACGGCAGCGAAGTCATAGGTGAAGTGGACTGGGCTTCGGCCCCCATGCTAATCCACGATCAAGCCATCTACATGCACGGGGGACAACAGTACCATGTGATCAAGCTGGACTACCATGACAGAAAGGCCTACGTAAAGCAGGTTGATGTGGACTATTACACAGACGCGAACCTTGCGGTGGGAGTCAGGGTCATGACGGTGGACGATTCATACCCCTCCGCCAACATGAGAGCCGGTTTCGGAGAACTTATAGTCACCGCCCTGGCTACCATCTACAAGAAAATCAAGCTGTACACCAATGAAAACATAGGTTCCGGAGAGATAAGTATCCCTGAAATGAACCTGCATACCCAGGGCATGTGGTTCAGCCTGTCTGAAGAGGTCACCCGGGGGATGGATCCCCATTGTGTGGGCGGCGTGCTGTCAGGGATGGCAAATGTGCTTCTAAACGTGGCTCCCTTGTTCCTCATGAGCGACAAGAATGACCTGGGAGTGGCTGTGGAGGTGCGGTCAGTCTGCGACGGCAGGCCAACAATATACCTGTACGATTCATATCCCGGCGGGGTGGGGCTCGCCGAAAAAGCCTTCAGAATGCTCCCTGAAATCTTGCGGGCTTCACTGGATCTCATTTCATCATGCCCTTGCGCCAGGGGTTGTCCGGGATGTACCGGCCCGGAGGCACAGGTAGGCGAAGGAACAAAAGACCTAGCCGTCAAGGTGCTCAAATCCATAACCCAGGAGGCTCACCGTGACCAACAGGGAGATAATCGAGAGGCTTAGAAAACGCATCGAGGAGATCCTGAGGCAATACGATCCTCCCGGAAGCCGGAAGCCTCACGCAAGCACGGCCCGGTCAGGCGCGGAAGCCGGTGGGGGCTACGGCGGGTATCCTGAGGTTCAGACCCAAACAGCCGGAAGGGATGGGTTCAGGGTATATACGTCGGTTTACGCCGCCGGGGCAAACCAATGGCTCCAACCCACACCCATTGATGCCATCCTCCTTCTGGCAGGATCCGAGGAATCCCGCCTTGCTCCTGACAGCCTAGCGCTTTTTCTCGACATTGAGACCACAGGGCTTTCAGGGGCGGGCACCGTAGCCTTTCTTGTGGGCCTGGGCAGGTGGACAGACAAAGGATTCGAGATCGCCCAGTTTTTCCTGGAAGATAGGGATTCGGAACCGGATATGCTTGCGGAAGTGGGCGCGCAAATCGGCTCTGCCCAAGTACTTGTGACCTTCAACGGCAAGCCGTTTGACGTACCCGTGCTCCAAACCAGGTCCATCATCAACGGTATGCCCCGTCTTGCGTCAGGACTTGAGTCCAGGTTCCACCTTGACCTTTACTCCGCCGTAAGAAAACTGGGAAAACATCCCTTGTACGGAATGAGCCTCAAGGAATGCGTTGAACGGTTTCCGGGGATCAGGCGCCTTCATGACATTCCGGGCAGGATGATCCCTGCCCTCTATTTCATGTACGAACGGGACGGTGACGTTTCCGTCTTGGACCAGGTGTTCAGGCACAATCGCCTGGATATCCTGGACATGGTCGTGCTGTTGCGGTATTTGCATTGCCTGTTCACCCAAGGTTATGAATGGTGCGATGACTCCTGTGCTCTGGCGGGGATAGGCAAGTTCTACGCAGCCAGAGGGCAGATGGAGCCGGCCGCTCGCTTTCTGACGGCCGCCGTGGGCAACTCCCATAGGTCCCCGCCTGAAACCAGGGCCGCCCACAGCAGGTTGCTGGCAACCGTGCTGAGGAGACAAGGTGATTGGGACAAAGCGGCTTCCATCTGGAAGACATTGATAGGCAGCAGCCAGGCCGGCTATGAGGATTACCTCTGGCTTGCCAGATATTACGAAGTGTGCCTGGGCGACATCCGAACCTCCTTCCGAATCATCCTCGAATATATCGAGCATTGCCGTGAATCCGGGAGCCCGGTTCCTGAACCGGTGGCTTCAAGAAAGAGGCGCCTTGCCAGAATTATCTCAGCCACCCACTCATAATAATAAGCAGTCAAGAGGTCCGCGTTTTGCCCCCTGCCCGAAGGAAGGAGGGGTTTCCTTGCTCATCCGCGTTAAACCACGCCATCTCCACAGGATTGCCTTGTTTGCCGCTTTCGCTTTGGCGGTCCTGGGTGCAAGGCTGGGTGTTGCAGTGGGTGAACAGGCCGCCGGTGCCAAGATAACACCATTGGCGCAGGTAAACACCCAAGAATCTGCGCTTGGAGTGATGGTTGAAGTTTTCGGGGCAGACCCTGATGCAGTTGAACTCTGTCTCTCGGTGCTGCAGGAAAACCAAATGGGCGCCACGTGGTTCTGTTCTGCAACCTTTGTCGAGAGCCAGCCACATCTGATAAGGAAGATAACCGAAGCCGGCCATGAGTTCGGGCTGTCGGGCGCCGACGACAGGCCCATGGACCGGCTGAGCTACGAAGAAATCGAAGTGAACTTGAGCCGCGCCAGGGATGCCCTGATGAACGTGTCAGAGCCCCTGCCGTTTTTCTACCCACCGTCAGGCCGTTTCAGCCCGGAGTTGATCAATGCAGCCTTTGAGCAAGGCTTCTACGCCGTCAAAGGTTCCGTCGACCTCAAGACGCTCAGGGGCAATCCTCAGAAGGCCGTCCGCAAGCTGGAAGACTCGCTCAAACCCGGCGCCATACTCATCGTTCGAGTAACCAGGAAGGGCATGGTGCCGAAACCTGAATATATAGCCGAACTCGCCCGGTACGTCCGGGATCGGGGACTGTCCGCGGTAAGCTTATCTTCTCTCATCAGGGGAATGAGGTAGCTGCGTTCGCCAGGGCCTAGAGAAGGCCGAAACTGAATAAGGAAGCAAGGGCTTTGTAGGCCAGGCACACCAGTATACGCAGGGGCGTCCTGGGGCCGATCCAGGCGCCTGTCACCAGATCGCAGCTGCCTACTACTTGATCGCCCAAGCGAAGGCTTGCCTGGCCCACGGCTGTGCCGCCAGGGCACGGATCTATGCTGTCAGGCAAGTCCACCTCTAGCCTGAGGCCAAAGGCGTACCTGGGCATACAGGCGCTGAGTTCGGCGGCACAGAGGATGGGCACACGTCTCGCCCTTGAGCGCGACACCGGCAAGGTGAGGATGACATCCCCTGCGGACAAGGCTTTTACATACCTGAAATTGTCGAACCCGTATTCCAACAGTGCAGCGGTATCGTGCCACCTGTCCGCGCTATCCAGCACCACCGACAGCAGCCGCATGCCGTCTCTGGTGGCTGAAGCAACCAGGCACTGCCCGGCGGCCTGAGTGGTGCCTGTCTTCACCCCGTCGGCTCCGGGGACAATCCAAAGCAACCGGTTGGTGTTTTCAAGGGACAAGAGTACGCCTGACTCCGCTTCGATCGCATCTTTTTCTTTGGTGGCAACCAGTTGTTTGAAGAAGGGATGTCTCATACATGCCTTGGCGATGACCGCGAGGTCAAACGCAGTGGTGTAGTGATTAGGATGGGTCAGTCCGTGGGGATTCTCGAACCTGGTGTTGATTGCACCCAGCTCCTTTGCCCTACGGTTCATCAGTTCGAAAAACTCAGAGGCAAGGCCCTTGCCGATATGCTCTGCTATTGCCCAGGCGGCGTCGTTCCCTGAAACCAGCATCAATCCGTAAAGCAGGTCCTCTAATGTGAACACATCCCCGGGCCTCAGGTGCATAGAAGAGCCTGGCTGGGACGCAGCTTCTTCCGATACACGGACCAGGTCTTCCAACCTTCCCCGTTCCAGGGCCACAAGGGCTGTCATCATCTTGGTCAAGCTGGCCGGATGCATACGAACAAAGCCGCGTTTTTCCATGAGTACAGTCCCGGTTTGCCATTCAATCAGGATGGCTGCCCTTGCGGATATCTCGGGAGGCGCGGCAGCCGAAGCCGGTTTGCCGGCGCACACCCATGCAATTATAAGGACAACGGTCAAGAGTCGCTTGAGGCGGCAATTTGGCATGTCATACCACCACTCAGAGTGCTTGAGGGATCAAGAACATCATATGGGAAAGAAGGTGGCGGTATGATGTTTGGCGTTTACAATTCTTCGCCGTAACGGAATATCAAATCCTTGACCGGGCCGTAAGGCCCTCCTACACCCAAATCCTGCCCGTTTAACGTCAAGGCAAGTACCCAAGGCGCACCGGCCCTTACCCTCACTTCGTTTTCGGCAGCAACCTCAATGGCCTGATCGGGGCCCATGGTTTCCTCTGCCACTATTTCACCGTCTGATTGCACTTGGATCCAGCACCTGGTGCCTTCTTCGGGAAAGGTCTTGAGGATCACGGTGAAAGGGGTTTGGTTGATGGTAAACACGGTAAGCTCATCGCTGGGATCCTCCCGGCGGACGATCACTTCGGTAACAGGCTCTTCCGGCACCTCCTCACCGGAGCCGGGCTCCGGCTGTTCCACCACGGTGCCGTTTTCGGGGTCAGTGTTACCGCCGGGCTCCTGTGTCCTGGCGAAATAAAAACCGTACAGTTTGGTGATCCCGAAAATCACGCCTGCCAGGAGAACCAGAGCCAACAAGGTCTTCGCCACAGCCCCCATCCCCCTTCTCCTGCGGGGCCTCCGCCTCGGCCTGGCCTGGGTGGCCTTGGGGATATCCTGAACCACAGGAGCAGGAGGCCGGTAGCGATTGTTGTTTTCAACTATTTCCCTGTACGCCCGGGAAAACTCCAGGCCGTCCAAGCCCAAGAATTCAGCATATGACTTGAGGAATACCCTGAAGTAAGCTTGGCCCGGCGGGATCCTGTCGTCTCCTGCTTCGATTGCCCGGAGGTACTTGGACCGGATCTTGGTCTGCTCCTGTACTTCTTCGATAGACAACCCCAGGTTTTCCCTGCGCGCCCTGATCATTTCACCGAGCTCTACCAGTTTTTCGCGCCTGCCATTCCTGACCTCCTCAGTCATTGTATTACCTCCTTAGGGCTTACGGCCTTAGCCTGTTAATCATCCGGGGAAACGGGATTGTCTCTCTCACATGCTCAAGACCGCATATCCAGGCCACAACGCGTTCTATCCCCATCCCGAAGCCTGAGTGAGGTACAGACCCGTACCTTCTCAAATCAAGATACCATTCGTAATCTTCCATAGGCAGATTATGCTGCTTTATTCTTTCAAGCAACAGCGTGTAATCGTGTATCCTTTCGCCGCCCCCGATAATCTCCCCATATCCTTCAGGTGCCAGAAGATCCGCCCCCAAGACAGTATCGGGATTATCGGGATCAGGTTGCATATAGAACGCCTTTATCTGGGTTGGAAAATGGGCAACGAAAACAGGCTTGGTGTACTCAGATGCTATTGCGGCTTCGTGGGGAGCCCCGAAATCATCCCCCCAGCTTATGTCCATTCCCTTTCGCCTCAAGAGGTCAACCGCTTCCGTATAGGTAAGCCTGGGAAACGGAGGGGTGATCTCCTTGAGTCTCTCGACATCCCTGCCTATCTCCCTGAGGAGGTGCTCGCAGTTGTTGAGGATATGCTCTACGATGTAACACACCATCCGCTCCTCAAGCCTGAGCATTTCCTCAAACCCCATGAAAGCCGCTTCAGGCTCAACCATCCAGAATTCAGTCAGGTGTCTTCGGGTTTTGGATTTCTCAGCCCTAAAAGTGGGCCCGAAGCAATACACTTTTCCCAAAGACATGATGGCGGCTTCGTTGTACAACTGGCCGCTTTGGCTGAGGTAAGCCTGCTCCCCGAAGTACTCCACGGGAAACAGAGTTGTAGTACCCTCACATGCCGCCGGCGTCATGATGGGAGCGTCCACGTTGACAAATCCCTCGTTGTGGAGGAAGTCCCTGCAAGCCTTTATGATCTCGGATCTTATCAGCAAAACGTTCCTTTGCCTGGGCGTCCTTATCCACAAGTGCCTGTGGTCGAGCAAAAACTCAGCCCCGTGTTCCTTGAGGCTTATGGGGTAGTCATCAAACGCTTCTGACACGATTTCACACTCTGTGACGGCTAATTCGTATCCGCCGGGAGCCCTGGGGTCCTTCCTGACAAGCCCCTGAACTATCAGGCTGGACTCCTGGCTGAGTTTGTCCAGCCGGGAAAACAAGCCTTCGCCCACCTCCCCCTTGGATACAACGCACTGGACGATTCCCGTGCCGTCCCGAAGGATGAGGAACATGATCTTCCCCGACGAACGCTTGTTGTACAGCCAACCCTTAAGAGTCACCATCTTGTCTTCATATGTACCTATGTCCCTTACGGTAGTCTCATATGGGGTTGCATGGGCATCCATACAATAACACTTCCTTCACACACTTGTCCTAGGCTAAGTGTAGCACTCACGGAGCAAATTGATAAGACTTATTGCTCCAGGCCGGAACTCTGCCGCTCCAGTTGCCTTAGGATTTCGCCAAGTTCGTCCATGAGCGCCCCGTAGCCTGCCCAATCTCCGCTCCTCAGCCTTGCCTGGGCTTCAGACCAAACCTCATTGGCCCTTCTTACAAGGTCCGGTATACCCGCCTCTTCCCCCGGAACCGGTTCCCCGTCAGGCGGTTCCACAACCCGGCCAACCAACTTGTTGAGTGCATCCTCAACGCCGGTGCCCATGACCACCTGGCCACCTGAGTACATGAGCACACGCTTGAGTTCGGGGATCCTCACCCTCTCCGCCTGGATATACAGTGGCTCAACGTACAGGAAAGAGCCGTCCATGGGTATGGTAACCAGATTCCCCCTGATGACCTGGGAGCCGGCTTGGCCCCAGAGGGTCATGGCTTCCGCGATCTCCGGGTTCTGGGAGATAAGGGACTCGACCTGCATGGGGCCTGGGATATGTTTGTCCTTGGGCAGCTTGTACAGCAGCATACGTCCGTATCTCTCAGGCTCGCACCGTACCGCCAGCCACGCAACCATGTTAGGCTTGCCCCTTGGCGTGAAGGGGATCATATGTACGTATTCAGTGATCGTCTCCCCGGGTAAAGACACCAAGATATAGTAGGGCTCAACGGGGATTTCCCGGTCCCCGTAAATCTCACTGGGGATCTCCCAGTAGTCTTCTTTGTTGTAAAACACCTTGGGATCGGTCATGTGGTATGTCTTGAGCATCCTGGCCTGGACCATAAACAGATCCTGAGGGTAGCGGATGTGACGCTTGATGGCGCTGGGCATCTCATCCATGGGCTTTATGAGGTCAGGGAAGATGCTTTCATACATCTTCAAGATGGGATCCCTATCATCGGCCCTGTAAAAGGTCGTAGTGCCGTCATAGGCATCGATTACCGCCTTCACTGCATTCCTCATGTAGTTCACCTTCATCACGCTGTCAGGCTGGCTGTATGGGTGATTAGAAGACACGGTATACCCGTCAATGATCCAGTAGAGTTTGCCGTCAGCCAGGACTATGTAAGGATCCTTGTCGTACAGGAAGAACGGGGCTATCCTTTCTACCCGGTCCGCTATGTTGCGCCTCATGATAAGCCTTGATTCCGGGGCCAGAGCTCCTGAAACCAGAATCTGATAGTCAGTAAACCTGATGGTGAATGCAAGTTTCTTGAAGAAGCTGTCCAGCCTTATCCCAGCCTCCCCCTGGTAGAACGTTGGCTCCAGCACTTCAGAGTCCAGTCTCGGGTAATCGAATTCGGGTTCTTTGGTGTTGACGATAATGTACTGGTTTGTCAGCTCTCCGAAATATATCTCAGGCCGTTCCAGCAGGAGGTCTGTAGTGGTCCTGGGCGGAACGCCCTTGAAGTAGAAGGCGGGCATGCCGTCCCCGGTCACTTCGCGGGAAGGGCTCATTACCACACCGTATCCGTGGGTGTACTTAAGGCGAAGATTGACCCAGGTCCTGGCCTCGGCGGGCAGAAGACCCACATCCAACTCCCTGGGAGACAGGAGCACCTGGCGGAGCTCGCCGTTTACAACGTACCGGTCGATGTCCACATCGTTGAACCGGTAGTACATCCTGATTTCCTGCACCTGGCTGAAGGTGTCTTTGAGCACCCTGTAATCCCACAGCCTCAAATTGGCCACCGTATCAGGATTGTTGAGGATATCTTCGCTGGTGAGCAAGTCATCGGCGGGATACTCGATGATGTCTATGTTATTGAGGTCAAAAGCATCCCTGGTGAACTTGATGTTCTTCTCGATAAAGGGCTCTTCGTAGGCGATTTCGTTCGGGGATACGGTGAACTGCTGGATGAAGGTGGGGTATGCATATCCCACCGCCAAGGACATGAGTGCCATGCCGGCCACCGCATAGCCTATCCACCTGAAATTCCTGATCACCAGGCCTGTCAGGGATAGGCCTGCGCCTACCAGGGCCACGGCGATAAGCGCCTTATATGCTGGCACCTGAGCGTGGATATCGGCGTATGAAGCCCCGAAGGCCGCCCCCCTGGGAGAATACATGAGGTTCCACATGTCGATCCTGTAACTCAAAGCTTTCAGGGCGAACAGCACGGCGGCCAGGATCGAGATATGTACACGTGCCCTGCGGGATGCGATGATCCTCCTCTCGGTGAATCGCAAGTCGCCGAAAATGAAGTACATCACCGCCGAAAGGGCCAGAGCCGCGATGAAGGCAACCCACAGATGTTGCTGGATTAAACGCATGAAGGGCAGGTTGAAGATGTAGAAGCCCACGTCCTTTCCGAAAAAGGGATCCTCTACGCCGAAAGGCAGGGCGTTGAAGTGAGCCAGCACAACATGCCATTGGCTGTAGCCGGACACACCTCCCAGCACTCCCACCACCGCAGCTGCAACCAGGATCCACAGCCATAAGCTGTCGGGATGCCTGACGGGGACGGGCATAGCCAGCCCGCCCACCACGTCAAGCCTTCGACGGTTCCACATGACCGCAGTCAAATTGGCCAGGGCGACTACGAAGAACAACAGCCCCCCTGCCAGGGCTACAAGCCACCTGGCTTTGAGGATAGTCCAAAACACCGAACTATAGCCCAGATCCTCAAACCACCATATTTCGGTGAAGAAAACGGCTATCCTGGTGGAAGCCAGGGCAAGAGCCACAGCAACTCCCACCAAGACCCAAAACCATCTTTGAGCGGGCATCGGTTATGTACCCCCTCCGCCGCTAATTGCTGTCCCGTATGAGCTGCTCCCAGACATCCATATACTCTTGTTTGGTCATAAGCGGCTTGAAGTTATCAATAATCTCACGTCCTAAGGCAGCGTCATCCCACAGAACGTCCACTGCCGTAAGGGCAAGCAGCTTTGCAGGCAATACGTACGCCGTGTCCGGGTCATCGACCACGAACTCCTCGGAATGGGCGGTTCCCTTTGCCCCGCCGCACGACGGGTGAATCGCCGGAATCAGATGCATGATATCCCCCATATCGGATGACCCGGTGCCGTGAGTGCCACTATCTACCATATCTTCTCCTACAAGACGTTCTGCATTCTCTCTGAACACCTTATCGAGCATGTCATTGCTGAGCCTGGGTAGGTAACCTGGGATGTCCGCGATCTCCACCCGGGCTCCAACAGCGTCTGCGCCTGCCCTGAGCGCCCTTGTTACCTTTCTGTTGGCATCCTGGATGGCTTCCAGGGTCTTCCCTCTTACATATGTTTCTATCCTTACGTCGGCCGGGATCACGTTGACCAGGTCCCCGCCTTTGGTGATGATGGGATGAACCCTTATGTGGTCATCATCTTTGAAGGTCTCCCTCTGCATATGAACGGCCATGAGCCCCAGAATCGCAGCATTGAGGGCATTTATGCCCATGTGGGGGCTTCCGCCGGCGTGAGCTTCTTTCCCTTTGTATCTCACGAGTTTTCCGATAAACCCGTTGGAAGTGCCTCCCACCACGACTTTTGTACCCGGTTTCAGGGAAGCCATGTGAACCATCATGGCCGTGTCTATGTCATCGAAGAAGCCTCTGGCCAAAAGCTCCTGCTTGCCTCCGAGGAAGCGTATCTTGCCTTGTTTACGGAGGTTCTGCCTGTATTCCACTTCCACGTATTCCTCTGCTGGCACGCCCAGGAAAGTGACCTTGCCCGACAGGTGCTCAATGGCTCCCGAGTATACCAGCCCCATGGCAGCCCCAACCATGGATGCAACTTGTCCGTTGTGGCCGCAAGCATGGGCTGCCCCGGTGATGGGATCTGCATAAGGATGCCCGGGACAAACCACGGCATCCAGTTCTCCCATGATGCATACATGGGGGCCGGATCTCTCCGAAGACAGCACCCCGGCAACGCCTGTAATCGCCAATCCTTCGGTTACCTCCAGGCCTAGATCCAAGAGACTTTCACGCACCATGGCGGAAGTCTTGAACTCCTTGTACCCCAGCTCAGGATTGGCCATTATCTTGTGCCCCAGTTCGATGATCTTGTGGCTGTGTTTGTCTATCTGCTCCAAAACCTGCCTCTTTAGATCTTCTTTCTTCATGATGCTTCCCCGCCTGCCTTTCACTTAGCCTTTATTCTCCGGGGGGCTTCCACCCTCTCACCGGTGAACTCCTCTATTATGTCCCGTACACCTTCAGAGTAGGACATTTCAGATACATAAGACACGCTCCGTTTGACCACTTCGTGGGCGTTTCCCACCGCCGCCCTCATGCCTGACCACATGAGCATGTCAAGGTCATTGAGCCCGTCGCCTATTGCCAACACCTGTGCCCTGTCTACTTCCATGGAGTCTGCCAGACATTCAACTGCCTTGGCCTTGGATACCCCCGGCGGCTGTATCTCAATCAAATGGGGCAAGCTCTTGAACACAGTTACCTTCGGCACCCATCTCCTGTGCAGGTCTCTCACAAGGCCGTCGCACCGTTCAGGAGACACCCTCAGTACTATTTGAGAGGGCTCTCCCGGTATTTCCCTGAGGGAGTCCACTGTCCTTATGTCGTATCCCAAAGCCCTGGAATACTCCCTTGTTACCTCTCCTTTCACAGGGGTGTACATGTGTTTTTGGACCGCGAAGTAAAACGGGTATCCCAATGCTTTGAGCTGCAAAGCGATTCCATGGGCCAGTTCCCTGTCTATGGTCTTCTCATAGATGGGTGGTTGGCCTATCCTGGCGATAAGCGCTCCCCCATTAGTTATCACCGGCTCATCGATTCCCAAGTACACGAGATATCTCTCTGCCGCTGCAAACGCCCTTCCGGTTGCAACGGTAACCCTGATCCCTTTCCGGCGACAGAAGTCCAGGGTGTGTTTGGCAGTTTCCAGCCCTCTGTCCCCAGGCCCCGTCAAAGTGCCGTCAAGATCGCACACAATCAGTCTTACGTTGCATCCATCCGTGTTCATCATCGTCCTCTCCGGCCTTATCCGCTTCCATCTACTGTCTGGCAACATTGATCACCTTCGGCCCCAGTTGTTCGACTGCGTGCTGCATATCCAGGGCCAGTTGCTCAATGCTTTCGTGGAAACCGGCTATTGCCCGGTAGTAGATACAGCCTTCTCTGATCCCGAAAAACCCCGGCCCGTTCATGACTCCGTTCCTTTCAAGCAGGTAATTCAGGAACGTCTGGCTGGGAGTCTTGTCCCCTGGGATACGCATCACAGGGATCTCCAAGACGGTGCCTTGCTCCGTTTTCCGGATATGTATTTCACAACGCCCCTTTACCGCTTTGATGCCATCAGCTTCCTGCATCAATACACGGAAACCTCGTCCCCGGAAAGCGTCTGCATCCAACGGTGCGGTCACAGGTGTCACCCCTCTCCTATATTGAACCCCACCTGTGTTTACAGATATACTCAGATTCGTGAGGTGGATTACGCTTGGACGGGATATCCCTTTATGCTATACGCCATGAAATTGCAGGATACCTTCCGTTGAGAGTGCAAAAAGTATACCACCCTTCGGAGAAGGAACTGGTATTGGCCCTATGGAGCAACAAGTCCAAGTTGTACCTGGTGCTGTCCCTCGAGTATGCCCGCCCCTTTGTGGGCGTTGCAAACAATAAGCCTGACACACCCAAGGTTCCCTCAGGTGTGTGCCTGGGGTTGAGAAAACGGCTTGAAGGCGGAACCCTCACCGGAATACGCCAGGAAAGCCTCGACAGAATCCTGTATTTTGACTTCTCAGGCCACGACGAACTCGGCAATTCCGCCGATTACACCCTGGTTCTTGACGCCGCAGGAGGAAAGGGAGGCATGGCCCTGATTTCCGGGGACACCATCGAGCTGTCCGTCACATCGTCACAACACAGAACGAAGACAGGCAGCCCCTACTTGCCTCCTGAATCGTCCAAACACAACTTGCTGGAAGGCCCGGACCCGGACACCCTGGCACATCAGATCTGCTCATCCGGTATGCCCGCACTCATGGCCTTGATGTCACACATAGAAGGGATTGGAAAAGAGCATGCCGCAGGCATGCTTTCCCGTGCAGGACTGCCGGGACGGAAACCTTTGACTCGGGAAAACGCCCAAGAGGTGGCCCAAGTCATTCGGGAGGTAAAGGAGAGGCTCGTCAGCGGGGAGTACTCCCCTGCTTTGTACCTGCGCCGGTCGGGCGAACCTTTGATGGGCGTGTTGCCCTTGCACCACCTGGAGCCTGAAAGAACCTATGGCTCAGTGCTTGACGCCGCATCGGAATTCAGGGAGTACTTCTTGCACTTCATGGGGTTCAGGTCCCTCGAAACTCAGGTGCGCTCAATGCACAGCAGGATAGCCGCCAAGTTGAAAGCAAGACTTGAAGCCCAGGAACACGATTTTGAGAAAGCCAGTGAATACGACAAGTACCGGATTTGGGGCGAGCTAATCCACGCAACCGGCCGGGACCTCCCCAGGGGCCACAATGAGATGAGAGTGCTCGACTATTACCAGGACCCCCCAAGGGAAATAACGGTTCCCCTGGATCCCAGGTATAGTTCAAGGGAAAACGCCAGGAGATACTACGCAAAATACTCAAAGCTCCAGCGGACGGCCAAAGTGCTCCAGGCCTCATTGAAGCAACTGAGGGCCCAGCGCGACTCCCTGGAACACGTCAGGCAACGGCTGGACCAAGCTGATGATACCGATACTCTCCTGTCCCTACAAGAAGAGCTGGTGGAAATCGCCCAGGCGGCCAACATCCGCATACACAAGCGCAAGCGGGAGATCTCAAGACCGGTTGCCGGCGAGGACCGGATTTCTCGGAAACGCAGCAAGAAGGTGGAGACCCTTACCGGGCCCGACGGGGCCGTCGCATACGTCGGCTTGAGTTCATCAGCCAACGACTACCTGGTACGCCGGTTGAGAAGGCCCGGCGACATCTGGCTTCACGCCAAAGGAGTAAGAGGTGCTCATGTGCTGTTAAGGCCGGCAGCAGGCAAGCCTATCACTGATGAAGCTCTCAATTGGGCCGCAAGCTTGGCGGCCATCCATTCAGAAGCGGCTTCATCAGGCAGGGTTGAGGTGGATTGGGTTGATGCCGGAGCCATCAGGAAACCCGGAGGCAGTCCTCCGGGCTTCGTGACTTATCGGGGCGCCAAGACTATATTAGTGAAAATCGGAGAACACGATGGCTGACGGCGGCGATGACCGTTATCGGTTACCGGTTTATGCGCTGAATCAGCGCCGGGCGGCTCCCACAAGCTCCCGGACAGCCTCAATCCCCCTGGCTTCACAGTACTCCCTAATCCCCTGGGTCACCTTCCTGGGCACCTCAGGGTCGATCAATAGTCCGGTACCAACCGCAACCGCTCCGGCTCCTGCCATTATGAACTCCAGGGCATCCTGAGCCGAGCGGATTCCCCCCATCCCTATCACAGGAACCGGAACTGCCTGGGCCACTTCCCAGACGCACCTTAAGGCCACAGGCTTTATGGCTGGCCCCGACAGCCCACCTGTTACGTTCCCCAGCACAGGCTTCATGGTATGGATGTCTATGGCCAGCCCCACCAGGGTGTTAATCAGTGAAAGCGCGTCAGCTCCCGCTTCCACCGCGGCTTTGGCAATGGCCTTTATGTCAGTTACATTGGGGGTGAGCTTGACTATCAGCGGGCCTTCCCACGCCTTGCGTACAGCCCTCGTGGCCTCATAGCACATATCGGGGCTCGTACCGAAGGCAATTCCTCCCGCCTTGACGTTGGGGCAGGAAACATTGACTTCCAGGGCTGATACATACGGGGATTGCGCAAACATCCCTGCGAGTTCCGAAAACTCTTCGCGTGAGTCCGCTGAGATGTTTGCTATGACAGGCACGTCGAATTGGGCCAGCCACGGCAGTTTGTGCTCGATGACAAGCTTGGCCCCCGGGTTTTCAAGCCCGATGGAATTGAGAAGCCCTGAAGGGGTTTCACATGTCCTGGGCGGCGGATTGCCCGCCCGGGGCGCCAAGGTGGTGCCTTTGATACATACAGCGCCGAACCAGCGAATATCTCCTGCCTTTACATACTCCTCCCCGTATCCGAAGGTGCCTGATGCCGCTATCACCGGGTTTTTCAGCGCAAGCCCACCTATGTTTACAGACAAATTCATCGGGTACACTCTCCTTGGTCCAGCCGGTCCGCCCAGAACACCGGACCTTCTGTGCATACACGGTGATATCCCCCTCTTGCGGACGGCACCGCACACCCCTGACACACCCCGTAACCGCATGCCATACGCTCTTCCAGGGAAACCAGAAGCGGCAAACGGTGCCTGCGGCAGATCCGTTTGACCGCACTGAGCATGGGTCTGGGTCCACACGATATCACCGTAGGCTTGCCGTCACCTAAGGCCCCCCCATCCAGGAAGGCCTCCAACAAGCCGGTAACCAAACCCTTGAAGCCTATGCTTCCGTCTTCCGTGGCCAGGTGTACTCGGCACCCTCCCCCCATGTCCAGGAGGTCATCTGCTGAACGCGCTCCGTAAAATATGTGGACCTCCGCGTCTTTCGCCAGCGCCCGGGAAACCAAGGGGATCATAGGGGCAAGCCCGGTTCCTCCCGCCACAAGGAGCAACCCCTGGCTGGTATCAAGCTCGTCTATGTCTAAGCCGTTCCCTAAGGGGCCCAACACCCGCACTGATTCCCCCGCCTGCCAGCGTGCCATGATTTGGGTGCCCCGGCCGACGACCGCCCACGTTATCCCGATTACCCCGCTGTCGGGGTAAATTCCAGACAAGCTGAATGGCCGCCTCAGCAGGGGATCGCTTAAGTCCCCCAAGGCTATGTTCACGAATTGCATTGGCTTGGCCGTTTCCGCAATTGCAGGAGCCCTGAGGGACATGGTGTACAAGTTCCCCCGGATATTGGTCAGGCTGATTATCACCGCATCTACATCATGGATTTGCTTTGCGCTCATAACACCAGTCTCCTGCCGTACATCACCGGTTTACCCCCTACAATAGTGCCGTAAGGGGCTCCGGTTACCCTCCAGCCAATAAACGGGCTGTTCTTGCCCTTAGACTCGAAGTTGTGCGGGAGTATCGAGTATTCGCAATCCGGATCGATGACTGTAATGTCCCCGGGAGCGCCCGGTTCCAGGGTGCCGCCGGGTACACCCAAAATCCTGGCCGGGTTGAGGCTCATGAGTTCTGCCATTCTCATCCAGCTGATGACTCCTGGCAACACCAGCTTGTCGATGATCAGGCTCACAGCGGTTTCAAGCCCGCTTATCCCGAAGTCGGCATAGTCATACTCGACCCACTTGTCGTCAATGTGGTGGGGTGCATGATCCGTGGCTATTACATCAACTGTGCCATCAGCCAAGCCCTCCCTGAGGGCGTCCACGTCTTCTTGGGTTCTAAGGGGAGGGTTAACTTTTGTATTGGTGTCATATGCGGTTTCGAGCACCGTCTCATCGGTAAGTATCAGGTGGTGGGGCGTTACCTCACATGTTACGTTAAGCCCCTTGGCCTTGGCTTGCCTTATCAAGTCCAGAGCTCCTTTGGTGGAAATGTGGGCCAGATGGAGCCTGCCGCCGGTAAGCTTGGCGATAAGCAGATCCCTGGCTACCGCAATCTCCTCCGATTCCCTGGGGATCCCGCGCAGCCCTGACACGGTGGAGGTGAGGCCGTAGTTGATTTGCCCTCCCTCTGACAGGGACATGTCTTCAGGATGATCGATGAGCACCGCGTCAAAGGACTTGAGGTATTCCAACGCACAGCGCAGGATTTCAGCCGTGGCTACAGGGGAACCGTCGTCAGAAAACGCTACTGCCCCGGCAGCTCTCATCTCTCCCATTTCGGCGAGTTCTTTCCCTGCCCTGCCCTTGGTGACTGCGCCTATAGGGTACACCCTTACCCACGCCTTCTTCCTGGCTCTCTCCAGTATTCCTGCAACTACGGCATCGGTATCGCAGGCAGGTTCGGTGTTTGGCATACACGCCACGGCAGTAAACCCGCCCATGGCGGCCGCCCTGGTACCCGTTTCGATATCTTCTTTATCTTCAAATCCGGGCTCTCTCAAGTGGACATGCATATCGATGAACCCGGGCATTACTATCTTCTCCGCGGCATCAAGCACCGTCGTAGCCCCGTTTTCAGGTTCGATGCTTTCAGACAAGCTTGCAATCCTGCCGTCAACCACCAGTATATCGAGGATCCGGTCGGCGCCGCTTGAAGGATCTATGACCCGACCACCCTTTATGAGCAAGTCTCCTGCCATCAGTCCCAGCCTCCCAGGATAAGATAGAGAATCGCCATCCTCACAGCGACCCCGCTGGTTACCTGGTCCAGAATCACTGACCTCGGCGAATCTGCAATATCCGTTGTTATCTCAACGCCTCTGTTCATGGGGCCCGGGTGCATCACTATGGCGTCCTCCTTGGCGTAACTCAGCCTGTACCTGTCGATGCCGAAGAAATCCCGGTATTCCCTCTTTGAAGGGAACAAGCTCTTGGCTTGCCTTTCCAGCTGCAAGCGGAGCACGTAGACCACATCTGCCCCTTCGATGGCTTCTTCCGGCCTGGCGTAAGCCTTAACCCCCAGGCTTTCGATCTCCGGGGGAAGCAGGGTTGAAGGACCTGCAACGGAAACCTCCGCCCCCATTTTGGTCAGGCCGAAGATATTCGACCGGGCCACCCTGGAATGGAGGATGTCGCCGATTATTGCCACCTTCAGACCCCTGATGCGCGATTTGTAGTCGAGTATGGTAAAGATGTCCAATAGGGCTTGGGTAGGATGCTCGTTCATCCCGTCCCCCGCGTTTACCACCGGGATATCCAGCACCTTTGCGAGAAAATGGCACGAACCTGAAACACTGTGACGCATGATGGCAAGGTCAACTCCCATCATCGAGAGGTTGCGTGCAGTGTCAGCAAGGGTTTCACCTTTCTTCACTGAAGAAGTAGCGCTGGAGAACGAAACCGTATCTGCAGACATATACCTGGCAGCCAGTTCAAACGATGCCTTGGTTCTGGTAGAAGGTTCATAGAACAAGATACAGACCACTTTCCCACGAAGGGTGGGCACTTTCTTGATGGGCCTTGCAAGGATCTCCTTGAGGGAACGGGCTGTGGACAGCACCAGTTCCATATCTTCCGGGCTCATCTCCTGTAGGGACAAAAGGTCGTTTCCACGAAGCGACAAGTCAATAACCCTCCCTGCTTCTGAGATATTGTCCTTAGCCGTGCCCGTCACTCTGAAGCCTCTTCTGAAATCACCACCTGCTCTATACCGTCGTACTCTTCAAGACGCAAGTGGATCACTTCTTTTCTCGAAGTGGGAACGTTCTTGCCCACATAGTCCGCCCTGATAGGGATTTCCCTGTGGCCCCTGTCCACCAACACGGCGAGTTGAATGCATGCCGGCCTCCCCAGGTCGATGATGGCGTCCAGGGCCGCCCTGACGGTTCTGCCTGTGAACAGCACATCGTCAACCAGCACCACCTTCTTGCCCTCTACGTCAAAAGGCAGCATGGTGCGGCCGACATGGGGCTGTTCAAACTTGAGAGAGAGGTCATCCCTGTAAAGGGTTATGTCAAGTTCTCCCACAGGAACGTCAACGTTTTCGCTATTCTTGAGGATGTCCGCCAATCTCCTGGCCAGGGGCACGCCCCGCCTCCGAATGCCCACCAAGACCACATTGTCCAGCCCTTTGTTTCTCTCCACTATCTCGTGGGCGATCCGCACAAGCGCCCTGCGAATGCCGTCCGCGTCCATAATTTCAGCCTTATCTATAAATTGCATTTTCCCCGAACCTCCCTGTTGATTTCAACCTAAACTCAATCTGCAAATCAGCCCAAAAAATAAACACTCCCGACAGGTTACAAGCTGCGGAGTGTTCTCATAGGGTTTGCCTCCTTTTTGCCTCGCTGGGCCAAATTAAAGGACAGGCCTGTATTCCTGTATTAACTTGTTCAAATCTTAATCCAACAACTGATTCCGGGTCAAGCTTTTCTTCGTCCCGGGTCGGGCTGCAGGGAGCCGGGGCTCCCTACAGCCTTTCAAGCTTGATTATGGCATTGCGCCCGTTAATGTCCCATTCCTCGCCTTGGACAGGTCCGCTTGTGAGTTCCAGCCTGTCACACAGGGTTTCCGTTTGGATGTAGTCCATATGTCTTCTCACGGCTTCCAGAATCTCTTCATCGCTGGAGATCACCATGGCGATGTGATCGAGTACGTCAAACCCTGCGTTTTTCCTCATGGTCTGCACTTTAGACACAAGCTCCCTGGCATGCCCTTCAAAGGCAAGCTCTTGGTCGATTTCGGTGTCCAGAACCACGAAGGCGTCGTTTTGAACTTCAACTGCAAACCCTTCCCTGGCGCTCATCCTGATGTCTATGTCTTCCCTGCTCAAGGTAAGCTCCCGTCCGTCCACCGTCACGGTAAGTGCCCCTTCCCGACTGAGTGCGGCCACGGCTTCCTTGGCATCCAGTTGGCCGAGAGCCGCTATGATCCCCCTAAGGTCCTTGCCGTACTTGGGCCCGGCCACCGGGAGATTGGCCCTTACCTCGTAATCTACGTAATCGGTGAGGCTGCCGACATACTCTATTTGCTTGACGTTGAGCTCTTCTTTGACCAGGTCTTCCATGTCCCTCAGGATGTCTTGGTGCTTCTCGTTGACCATCATCTTGCGCAGAGGCTGGCGAACCTTGATCTGCATCTTGTTCCTCACGGCCCTGCCCAGGGACACCAAGGTGATAACCAGCCCCATCCTTTCTTCCAGGGCGGGGTCGATGAGGGCCCTGTCCGCCTCAGGATAGTCTTCGAGATGCACCGATTCCATGGCACTGCCCCTGGTGAGATTTCGGTAGATATCTTCCGCCAGGAAAGGCGCAAAGGGTGCCATAGCCTTGGATAAGGCTATGAGCACCTCATACAAGGTGCGATATGCCGACTTCTTATCCAGGTCAAACTCATTGGACCAGAACCGTTCCCGGCTCCTCCGGACGTACCAATTGCTGACCTCATCCACCAGGAATGACTCAATGCCCCGTGCGACCCGGGACAGTTCAAATCCCTCCATGTCCCTGCCAATTTGCTCCAGCAAGGAGTTGAGGCGCGAGATCACCCAACGGTCGATTTCCGGCCTTTGCTCCACAGGAATGTCGATGCCGGCAGGGTCGATCTCGTCTATATTGGCGTACAGGGTGAAGAAGGCATACACGTTTACCAAGGTTCCGAAGAACCTGGAAGCGGTTTCCCGTATGCCGTCCTCGTCAAACCGGGTGGGCACCCACGGCGGGGATACCGCCAGCAGGTACCATCTCAAGGTATCGCTGCCGTACTTGTCTATTATCATCCACGGGTCCACAGCGTTGCCCCGGGACTTGGACATCTTCTGCCCGTGTTTGTCCAGGATCAAGTCGTTGACCAATACCTGCTTGAACGCAGGCTCACCGAACAACAACGTAGATATGGCCAAGAGAGAATAGAACCAGCCCCTGGTCTGATCCAGCCCTTCGCAGATGAAATCGGCAGGAAAGTGCTGTTTGAACTTGTCTTGGTTTTCGAACGGGTAGTGCCACTGGCCGTAGGGCATGGACCCCGAATCAAACCAGCAGTCTATCACCTCGGGGGTCCTTGCCATTTGCCCGCCGCATTGGCACCTAAGATGTATGCGGTCCACGTAGGGCCTGTGCAGATCCAGGGCTTCTATGTCCACAGGTTCTGTGGCCCTTACCGCCAGTTCTTTCCGGGAGCCTATGGCTTCCAGCCGGTCGCACTGCTCGCATCTCCAGATGTTGAGGGGAGTACCCCAGTACCTGTTCCTCGACAGGGACCAGTCAACCAGGTTTTCAAGCCAGTTGCCGAACCGCCCAGTGCCCACATGCTCAGGAAACCATTGTACCTTCTTGTTGTTGGCGATAAGGTCGTCCTTTTTCTTGGTGGTTTCGATGTACCATGACTTCCTGGCGTAGTAAAGCAGCGGGGTGTCGCACCTCCAGCAGTGGGGGTACGAGTGCACCATCTGCTCGGACCTGAACAGCTTGCCTTCACGCCTAAGTCTCCTGATGATCTCCCGGTCGGCGTCTCTTACGAACATCCCTGCCCAATCTGTGACCTCTTGGACAAATCTTCCCGTCTCATCGACCAGATGAACCATGGGTAGGCCGTACTCCCGGCATACGTGGTGATCGTCCTCGCCGTATGCAGGAGCGGTATGCACCAAACCCGTTCCGTCATCTGTGGACACATAGTCGGCGCACGTGACGATAAACGCTTTAGACTCCGGAGTTACAAACGGAAACAGCTGCTCATACTCCATGTATTCCATTTGCTTTCCGGGAAACTCCTCAAGGACCCTGGCTTCCTCGCCGAAAAGCGCCTCCACCCTTTCTTTTGCAACGTAATATAGTTCGTCCTCGTGCAGCACCTTGACGTATGTGCTTTCAGGGTTTACCGTCACGCTCACGTTGGAAGGAAGGGTCCAGGGCGTAGTAGTCCAGATTAGCAGATACTCATTGGGCTTATCCTTAACCTTGAGTTTGACGTAGATCGACGTCACCTGCTCGTCCTTGTAGCCTTGGGCCACCTCATGGGACGCCAGGGGCGTTCCGCACCTGGGACAATATGGCAGCACCTTATGGCCTTCATAGATAAGCCCTCTGTCAAAGAACTGCTTCAGAATCCACCACACGGTCTCGATGTAGTCGTTATGCAGGGTAACATAGGGATCATCCATGTCCACCCAATAGGCAATGCGTTCAGTCAACAGCCTCCATTCCTTCTCGTAGGCAAACACCGACTCCCTGCACTTCTGGTTGAAGGCCTCTATGCCGTACTCTTCGATTTCTTGCTTGGAAGACAGTCCCAGCTGCCGCTCAACTTCTATCTCCACGGGCAGGCCATGGGTATCCCACCCTGCCTTCCTGGGCACCTGGCACCCTTGCATGGTCTTGTAGCGGCAAACCACGTCCTTGAGTGTCCGGGCAAGCACGTGGTGGATTCCGGGCCTGCCGTTTGCCGTAGGCGGTCCCTCGTAAAACACGAACTTGGGCTTGCCTTCACGATTGGATATGCTCTTTAGGAAAATATCATTGTCTTTCCAGTAATCCAGAACGGCTTCTTCTATCTGGTTTACTGATCTCTTGGGATCCACCCGCTTGAAAAGTGCCATGGCGCTCACTCCTAACACTTATCAGAGACAATGGTGTCTCGTTTGCGTCAGATAACAAACAACCGTCCGCAAGGGACGGTTGTTACCGCGGTACCACCCAGCTTAGCTGCCCTCCTGACTGCCGAGCAGCTCACTTTGTGCCCTGTAACGCGGGCAAGACGGATAAGCTTACTGCACATTCAGCCACCGGCTCGGAGGTGATATTCAGACGGCCGTAGCACCGGCTTCCCACCGGCCGCCGGCTCTCTTGAGCTCGGTTCCGCCTTACTCGTCCTCGTCATAGCCTTTGGCCTAATATTCCGTTTTGAATATATTACTATACGCCGTATGGTAAAGTCCAGCACTTGGGATGGCACATCTTCAATGCCACGTGGGGCGCGGTTCCATGGCGAACATCCTCGCCAAGTGGGGCGTTGTCTTGCCCTACCAGGCGGATCTCACTTTAGCCTAGTACTACGCCAACATACATGACCACATGGCAGTGGAACGGTCCGAGGCAGGGAATAATAAAATGGTGTCGGGAGCGGGAATCGAACCCGCACGGGGATACCCATACGCCCCTCAAACGTACGCGTCTGCCTGTTCCGCCATCCCGACACGTTATGAGGTATACAGCATTAACTACTATACCCTGCCCTGTTTCATGTGTCAACTTGTTTGTACCCGGCGCTACTGTTCCTGCTCCCTTCGGTTTAGGTACGACGCCAGGGCAGAGGATATCGCCAAGATGGTCAGGACATTGGCAACCTCCCTGGGCAGGACCCCCCTCCGCCCCAGATAACTTGCAACTATAGCCAGGAGGGCCAACACAGGGCCTACCCACGGCCGGAAGAAGAACTCCAGCACCTCGCTGTCCCCCTTCATAGGAAACGGTCTCCGGTATTACCTAATGATTCGGCCACCCGGTGCACCTTTTCCTTCCTGCGAACGCATTTCCTGCTAACCGATTATCCCCAGCCATTGCTTCAAATGCTTCTCCGCACATCTCCTGCCGGTCTCCACAAGCGACCTTATCTTGAACGGGGTAGGCAACCCGGGTTCCCATACCGGCGGGGTAAGCGTGAGAGAGCTGTAGCGTTTAAGATGTTCCAGAGTGGCCGGCCGTGTAGCCAGGTTGAAACTTCTCGAGAGCACGGAGTATATCCCTTGGACGTCCCGGGGCCGGCCGATATACCATCCCAGGTCCACTGCAAGTACTTCCTCCGCCCCCAAGCGTCTCACCTCGTAGGCAGGGACCATCTCTTTGACCCCGCCGTCTACCAAGTTGTTTCCGTGAAGTCTCTTGGGCACAAAAACTCCCGGCAAGGCCGAACTTGCCACCATGGCGGCTGCAAGGGGTACATTGGTGACATATCTCCTGCTGCCCACCGGATGTGTTTGAAGCCCCTCTTGAGCCACAAATCCAGGCCTGCGGTTGGTTAATACCACGGTATCCCCGGTATGCAAATCACAGGATACCATCGCAAGCGGGATATCAACCTCAGATATGTTCTTGTTGCCTGTAAGCCGGCTCAGGACCGACTCCATCCAACCGGTGCCCAGGAGCCCATGGATGGCGGTCGTCGGCACATGGTAGTGGCTTCCCCGGAAGCCATCAGGCAAGATCCTGACCGGTTCGTGAAGAACCAAGCTTTCCATTTCGCATTTCACTTGACTTAGCTTGACCCCTGACGCCCAAAGGCCCCCTACTATAGCGCCGGCGCTGGTGCCCGCCACAAATCCGGGCCTCAGCCCTCTTGACTCCAGGGCCTCAAGCACCCCTATGTGGGCGAACCCCAGGATACCCCCTGCGCCAAGGGCAATGCCCCACTGCTTCACCGCTACCACCCCTGTTACCTTATGTACAGCGGGGTTACGTTGACAGTGTGATTCCGGATTGAAGTCTCCGCGGGTATATGCTTTGCCTTATGCATTCCATCTCTGTTTTCTTGTGCGGTTGAAAACTCTGTCTCAGCCGATATATGCTTCACCTTGCCGCGCCGAACTTGTCGTTTGCCGGCTCAAATCGGCGCGCTCTTGAAGGATAAACCGCCGTCAGAGGTAAAATAGGTATTCTAATCCAATTCAACGATTAGGGGAGAATGCTCCAATGGACGTAAACGCCAAACACCCTACTGTCAGCATCAGACGCCGCACAGTAATTGGCCTTATCATCCTGGCGGTGATCCTGTCTGTCTTGACCATGGTTGCAGGCTGCGGCAGGCAGCCTCGGGAGACAATGGGGCCCGAACCCGCCCCCGGGGCTCTCGGGCCGGAGGAGCCCGGGAAGCCGGGAGAACCGGGACAAGCGGAAGAACCGTCCACTCCGGAACCTGAAATGTTGGACGGCATGGTCTTCGTCAGCATAGGCAACAATGCATCTGCCAGACCTCAGTCAGGCCTGTCGAAGGCTGCGGTGGTATTCGAAGTCCCCGCTGAGGGCGGCATAACCAGGCTCATGGCGGGGTTCAACACTGAGCTAGAAAAGATCGGGCCTGTGAGGAGTATGAGAAAGCCTATGGTCCAAATAGCCGTCGGTTTTGACACCCCCTTTGCCCACTGCGGGGGTTCCGACGACGCCTTCGAAATAATACGAAACAACAAGACCAAGAGCCTGGACGACATATACTCTGCAGGTGAATGCTTTTGGAGAAGCACCGACAGGGTGGCCCCCGACAACCTGTACACTTCCACGGCCAAACTGGTACAGGGCGCAAGCACAAGAGGATTTTCCCTCTCCGACGCCGATTTCTACCCAAGAGGTGTCCTCAAGGGCCATCCGGCCCCGGAGGTATCGTACGCTTTTTCAGAGGTGGCCGGATACCCCAACACTGTGAAATACCGGTACCAGGACGGGCAGTATTACCGCTACATAAATGACAAGCAACACGTGGATGAGGACGATGAAGCGATTGCACCAAAGGCTCTTGCGTTTCTCCAGGTGAAGACCACATATCCCACAGGCAAGCTCATAGAAGTGGACATGGACGTCACCGGAGAAGGCAAAGCCCTGTTCTTTTCCGATGGAGTTATGTGCCAAGGCAAGTGGAAAAAACCGTCCCTCGCGGAACCCCTTATGCTCTACCTTGTCGAGCCCGGTACAGGTTTGTCTCAGGGGATGATATGGATTCATCTGGTACCCGACTTGGAAGAAGTGGCAGTTGGCGGCTGACCCGGTACCGCGACGGACTTGTTGGTAGGCACTCCCGGAAGGTCTCCGGCTGCAGGGAAGTAATTGCCGGCGGCCTGCCCGTGGGTTTCAAGCTACATAAGAAGGACCTTGTGGATCAAGTATAGAAGTAGTACGTTTGGAGCAGGTCTGGCATTACGCCCGGACCGCAGGATCAAGTCCAACACATTGGCCCAATTGGAGGGGTTTGGCCATGAAGCAAATCAGGGTATGCGTCGTAGGCTACGGCAACGTGGGACGGGAAGCAGTTGAGTGCGTCAGGCAAGCACCCGACATGGAACTTGCAGCTGTAGTGGAAGTCCTGGATGTGGATTGTCCCTATGCACCTGTGGTCAGGAACGTGGATTCCCTGGAAAACGTAGACGTAGCCGTGCTCGCCGTTCCTTCACGCGTGGTCCCTAAGGTGGCGCCTGAATACCTGGCCAAGGGAATCAACACTGTAGACGGCTATGACATCCACGGCGATTCAACTCTGTCACTCAGAAGACAGCTGGATGAATGCGCCGAGCAAAGCGGAGCCACTGCCATCATCGGAGCGGGATGGGATCCGGGAACTGACTCGATAATCCGCATGTTGTTTAGCGCCATTGCGCCCCATGGGATCACATATACAAACTTCGGCCCGGGGATGAGCATGGGACACAGCTGCGCCGTGAGAGACATCCCGGGCGTGAAAGATGGCGTTTCATTTACCTTACCTGTGGGATACGGGCAGCATAACAGGGACGTGTATGTTGAACTCGACGACCCGGCCCGGTTTGACGAGATAGCGCGGGCAATCAAGGAAGACCCGTATTTCGTACATGACAACACCAGGGTGACCATGGTGGAAGACGTAGACCAACTGAAGGTTATGGGACACGGGGTCTTGATAGAACGTATGGGTGCGTCCGGAACCGCCCACAACCAACGATTGGAACTCAAGATGGCCTTGAGCAATCCATCAGCCACAGCCCAGGTCATGGTATGTGCAGCCAGGGCATCCATGCGGCTTAAGCCTGGTTGCTATGTGCTTGCTGAGATTCCGCCTATCGATCTGCTGCCGGGCGACCGGGAAAGCCTCATCCGCAGTTTCGTGTAACGCGAAAACCAGGGCCGGTAAGCTCTCTGACCAGGAGCCTTACCGGCCCCTTGACTCTTGATTATCTGGTCGCCTCAATATATCTGCCTGACGACTGTAGAGCAATTCCGGGGGCTAACCGGCTACAATCCTGGTGCCCGTCTGTCCCAACGCCGCTTCCCTGGCCTTGTCCAAGCACGCGATGACAGCCAGCCTCCCACCGTGTTCTATGAACCTCATTATCGCCTTTACCTTAGGCCTCATGCTTCCCTCGAAGAAATGGGACTCGTTGTAATACCGGACAAGCTGGGACATGGTCACTTCTTCCAACCAGGTTTCCCCCGACCCTGTGTAGTTCAAAGCCGCACCGTTCACATCCGTCAGGATTATCAAGCTGTCAGCCTTAATTGACGTAGCCAGTATTTCGGCGCTAAGGTCTTTCTCTATCACTGCTTCCACCCCGGCCAGGCTACCGTCTTCCAGTTCGATCACGGGTATGCCGCCGCCACCTGAGCAAATCACAATGTGCCCCTGGTCAACCAGGCTCTTGATAGAAGGCGTTTCGATTATCGCCTTTGGGTCGGGAGAGGGCACCACCCTTCTCCAACCCCTGCCGGCATCTTCAATCCAGCTTTCCCCGTGGAATTCCATCCTTTCCTGCGCCCATTCCTTAGAGTAAAAGGGCCCCACCGGCTTGGTGGGGTGACTGAACGCAGGGTCATGCTTGTCCACCAATGTCTGGGTGACCACAGTGGATATGGGTATGTTCAAACCCACTTGCTTCAAAGCGTTGCGCAAGCACATCTGCAACATATACCCGATCATCCCCTGGCTTTGGGCGCCGCATATGTCCATGGGCATCTGGGGCACCTTGTCCCTGCCTGCTTCGTTCTGAATCATGATGTTGCCTACCTGTGGACCGTTGCCGTGGGTGATCACCAGACTGTATCCTTCCTCGATCAGCCCTGCCAGCTGGGCCGCGGTCTTGCGAATGTTCCGCAGCTGGTCCTCAGCGGTGCCTTTTTCGCCTTTCTGCAAGATAGCATTTCCGCCAAGCGCTACTACCGTTATTCCCATTGCCCTTGCCTCCCCGGGGACAGTGAATCATGCCTTGCCAAAAGCCTTCAGTATGGACCGTGCTATGGAATCCCAGATTACCCGGAAGATATTCCCCCTGGGAACTTCAGCTTTTGCAACCAGGTCTGCCCTTCCTACTTCCTCGCCGTCACAGGTAAACACCACTTCTCCGATCTTCATGCCCTTGTGAACCGGTGCTTCGAGATCTGTGTCAAAAACTACTTGATAGGATAAGCTATCTTCCTGCCCCTTTTCAACGGTTGCGCCAAGGCCCGTGGGGGCTATCCCTTCGGCCCACTTGCCCTTGCCTTTCCAAACCCTGACCCTTCCCAGGTTTGCGTTGGGTTCAGCCACTTCCACATAAGAGAAGTTCTTGTACACGTAGTCAAGCATGGAAGTGGCCAGTGCCGTGCGTTCCCTTTCGCCTTCGTCGATGGACTTGCCCCTGGCTGAACCCAGTATTATGGCTACGGTGGAAAGTCCGTCCCTCTCCGCCAAGGCTACCAGGTTGAAACCTGCGCGGGTGGTAAAGCCGGTCTTCAAGCCGTAAACACCGGGATATGACCACAGCAACCTGTTTCTGTTGAACTGGGTAATCGGTTTGTCGCCCGGAGGCGCATAGGTAAACTCTTTGATGGCGTGGAACTGCAGGGCTTCCGGATACCGTGTAATATATGCGTTAACCAGGGTAAACAGGTCCCGGGCGGATATCCTGTTGTCATCGGAGATCCCGTGGGGATCGACAAAATGGGCGGTGGTGAGGCCCAATTCCTGCGCCTGGCGGTTCATCCTGTCCACAAACGAAGTCACACTGCCTGAAATGTGCTCTGCCAGAGCCACGCAGGCATCGTTGCCCGACGCCACGGTGATTCCCTGGATCAGTTGGCCCACCCTTACAGTGGTCCCCACAAGCACAAACATCTTGGAGCCTTCGGTGCGCCAGGCTTCCTCGGAAATGCTCACTTCGCCGTCGAATGCCAGTCTACCCTGGGAGATCTCATCGAAAACAATGTATAGGGTCATGATCTTGGTAAGGCTTGCAGGTACCTGGGGAGTGTCCACGTCTTTGGCCATGAACACCCTGCCTGTCTTAAGGTCCGCAAGCAAGTAGCTATCCGCAGCTATTTCGGGAGGTTCAGGCGCCGCGTAAACCGCCCTGTAGCCTAGGAATAAAGGAGAAACCAAGTGGCACACGAAAATAATGAGACTGGCGAAAGTAAAGAATGAAGCAGGTCTTGTTCTTGACATGGTCCTCTACCTCCGTACTTCTTATATCATATCGAAGGAGGTTTCAGAAATGTATATTGTATCGTCTTGTCTGTGTGGAAATCCTTGCCGTTATAATGGCTCAGCAGGTCAAATATCCAAGTATCCGCGTGTCCGTGAGCTCTTGGCCCAGGGACTGGCGGTAGCTGTATGCCCTGAACTCCTCGGCGGCCTACCTGTCCCCCGTCCTCCCGCGGAGATAACCGGCGGCACAGCCACAGACGTACTCAAAGGTAAGGCAAAGGTTGTGAATGCCAACGGCGTCGATGTAACCGAGAATTATACAGAAGGCGCGAGAATGGCGCTGGAGCTCGCCCTCCAAGCGGGGTGCAACAAGGCGATCCTCAAGGAAAGAAGCCCTGCATGCGGAGTACACAGGGTTTATGACGGGAGCTTCAATGGAACTGTGGTTCCCGGCGACGGCGTGCTTGCCGCCATGCTCAAATCTCACGGATTCCAGGTAATCAGCGATGAAGACCTATGAAGACTCATGAGATGCTCAAGACGGAACATGGGCCCCCTAGAGGCGCCGTGTGTCCTCGGAACCGCAATGAGTTGAAGCCAACAAAAATGGTGCCGAAGGTGGGATTTGAACCCACACAGGCGTA
>JAAZEL010000053.1 GCA_012512325.1 Candidatus Fermentithermobacillaceae bacterium
CGTTTAGGCTTGCCGAGCTTGTAGGCAGTTTTGGAAACCAGGAGCCGTTCCCCGTCCATGAGAGTAGGTTCCATGGAGGGGCCGTGAACCACGAAGGTCTCGACTATCAGGCCCCTTACCACCAACGCAATCAGAAACGCGACGACAATCACTTCAATGATGTCTTTGATCGTTTCCATCATCTTCTCTTTTCAGGAATCCTCGCTGACTTTCCTGACAATCCTCTCAGGTAGAAGAGTTTGGCCCGTCTTACCCTGCCCCTGCGGAGCACCTGGATCTTCTCGATCCTGGGTGAGTGCACCGGAAAGGTTCTTTCAACACCTATCCCGTAAGAAATCCGCCTTACCGTGAATGTCTCACGAATTCCGGCGTTTTGGCGCCTAATCACAACGCCGTCAAAGGGCTGGACCCTTTCCCGTCCGCCTTCCACTACCTTGAAGAACACTCTAACGGTATCGCCCGGCCCGAAATCAGGCAGATCTTTTCTCATTTGGGCCTGTTCAATTTGTCTTATGATGTCCACAGTTATCACCTCTAGCCTCGCTGGCCTTTTCTTCGTCAATTACTTGCTCTAAGAGACACCGGTCCTCAAAGGTAAGGCATGCCGTTTCCAGCAAGTCCGGTCGTCTCTTCAAAGTGCGTCTGATAGCCTCCTTACGCCGCCACCTGCTGATGTCCTCATGCCTGCCGGCGAGCAGTATTTCCGGGACTTTCATACCCCGGAACTCCGCAGGCCTTGTGTACTGGGGTCCCTCAAGCAGCCCGTCTGAAAAGGAATCCTGCAAAGCAGACTCCTTATCTCCCAGCACCCCCGGGACGAACCGGATTGACGCATCGAGCACAACCATAGCCGCTAATTCCCCGCCGGTCAAGACATAATCCCCGACAGAAACCTCCATGTGGGCCAGACAGCGTATCCGCTCATCGAAACCTTCATAGTGCCCTGCTATCAGCACCAGGTCCGGTTTTTGGGCCAATTGTCTGGCCAGGCCGGCACTGAAGCGCCGCCCCTGGGGGGTGAGAAGCACCACAAACGGCTCTCTCCCCAACTCCTGCTTAATCCAATCGACCGCCTCGTACACCGGCTCAGGCTTCAGCACCATCCCCGGCCCTCCGCCATAGGGATAGTCGTCTACGGTTTTGTGGGCGTCTTTCGCAAAACCCCTGATATCAACCGTCCTGATACGAACAAGGTCCTGCTCCTGAGCCCGCTTTATGATGCTCGTGTTAAACACAGGCGGGAACATACCGGGAAACAAGGTGAGTATGTACACGTCCAGCTCTCAGCCCTCCCCGGCCCCGCGCAGGCTCGCATCTGTTGCCTGCCTGCCCAGGGTTTCCGCTCCTACCTGGAAATCAGCAAACGGGTACAACAACGCCTTACAACCTCAGGCCAGGTTGCTCCAGGATTTCAACAGTGGCCCTCTTGCCTTCCTTGGCTGCAGCCGCCTGGACCAAAGCCCTTACCGCATGGATGACCCGGCCCTTCTTGCCGATCACCTTGCCCATATCCTCAGGAGCAACTCTCAGTTCGAAGACCACTGCCCTTTCGCCTTCCACCTCGTTCACTTCAACCTGTTCAGGGTTATCCACAATGGACTTAGCGATAAAGGTCACTAGCTCTCTCAACATACGCACCCTCCTCGAAACTAGTTATTCCCCTGACTCTTTCCCCGTGCACTCCGGGCCTCCTGCCATTTTTCAAGCACTCCGGCCCGCCTGAGTATGGTCCTGACTGTAGGTGTAGGGATGGCCCCCTTGTCCAACCATGATATGGCCCTTTCCTCATGGACCTTGAAGGTTACCGGGTCAGTAGTGGGGTCGTAGAACCCGATTTCATCGATTGAGCGTCCGTCACGCTGAGTCCTTGCATCGGCCACTACTATCCTGTAAGCCGGCCTCTTCTTCGCTCCCATCCTCTTGAGTCTGATTTTTACCGCCAAGCTATCCTGTCTCCTTTCCTTTTATTGGAATGGCATACCTTCTAGAAAAACCGAAGCCTGCCAAATCTCTTGTCAGGGCCGCTCATCTGGAAAAGCATCTTCCTTGCCTGGTAGAACTGCTTAAGAAGGCGGTTGACGTCCTGGACCGTAGTACCGCTCCCCCTGGCAATCCGACGCCTTCTCGAACCGCTGATTATATCAGGGTTTTGCCTTTCCTCGGGTGTCATGGAATTGATAATCGCCTCAACCCGCGCCAGTTCCTTCGGGTCAACATCGAGGTCCACCTGCGCCCTGGCGAACCCCGGGATCATCCGCAAGAGATCACCGAAGGAACCCATCTTCTTGACCTCTTTCATCTGTTCCATGAAATCCTCCAGGGTGAACTGCTTGCGCCTGAGTTTCTCCTCCATTTCGGCGGCCTTCTCTTGATCGAAAGCAGCCTCGGCCTTTTCAATGAGGGTAAGCACATCACCCATTCCCAGGATTCTGGATGCCATCCGGTCCGGATGAAACACTTGGAAGTCGTCAAGCTTCTCGCCCAAGGACGCAAACTTGATGGGTTTGCCGGTAACCTTTGCAATAGAAAGCGCCGCCCCTCCCCTTGCATCAGAATCCAGTTTGGTGAGGATCACGCCTGTGATGTCCACAACCCGGTCAAATTCCTGGGCAACCTGGCACGCTTCCTGGCCTGTCATGGCATCAACCACCAGCAAACGCTCCCGGGGGGAGCTTGCCTGGTTGATCCTCTGGGCCTCATCCATCATTTCATCATCTATTTGAAGCCGGCCCGCAGTGTCCAGGATCACCACATTACAAGCTGACTCGATTGCCTTTTCAACACCCTTCTTGGCAATCACTTCAGGTGAAACCTTGTCGCTCAAGGTGAAGAAGGACACCCCCGCCATCTCCGCCACGACCTCAAGCTGCTTCTGTGCGGCCGGCCTGTATACGTCACATGACACCAGCAGCACTTTCCGGCCGCCTTTCTTGAGCTGCAGCGCAAGTTTGCCGGCAGCCGTGGTCTTACCCGAGCCCTGCAATCCGTACAAAGCGATGACTGCAGGCGGAGGCCCCGAAATATCCAGGGGGTGAGTCTTGCCGCCCAAGAGGCTGATAAGCTCCTGGTGGACGATTTTGACGACCTGCTGTGCCGGAGTGAGGCTCTCCATTACCTCTGCATCCAAGCATCTTGCCCGTACGTTGCCGATGAACTCTTTGACCACTTTGAAGTTGACATCTGCTTCCAGGAGGGCAAGGCGGACTTCTCTCAACCCTTCGCTGATGTCTTTTTCAGATAGTTTCCCTCTGCCCCTAAGCTTCTTGAATGTGTCGGCCAGCCGCGAAGCCAAACCCTCAAACGCCATCTTCCTTGTCACCCCCTGACCGCGCAGCTCTAAGCACCTTAACGATACGCTTTTGCATGTCCTCCCAATTGTGCCGGTCCATGTTCTCCGCGAGCTCCAAGGCGTGCTCAATCCGGGCCAATTGCTTCTTGAGGCCAAGTTTGTCTTCGTAGGAGTACAGCGCCCGCACACAACGCCTTACCGCATCATCGCACCCTTGCCTGGAGATGCCCAGCCTCTGAGCTATCTCAGACAGGGAAAGATCCTCGTCAAACTTAAGGTAAGCTACCTGCCTCTGCCTCGGTGGAAGCAGGGCTTCGTATATGTCCCGGAGCATTATGATCTCGTGAATACGCTCAGGCGACTCATAATTGGTCTTCTTCATGCCCTCACTGTCCGTTCTCCCTGTCTTGGTCAACACCTTTACACACGGATCGATTCTATACCAGGTGAGCTCCAGGGGTCAATATCCGGCAGGTCAATATCCGGAGTCGTCAAAACCGAACAAACTGTAGGCAAAACCGCGGGCATCGAAATCCCTCAGGTCGGAAGCTTGCTCACCCACACCCACAAGCTTCACCGGGATACCCAATTCGCCGGCTATGGCGACGGCTATCCCTCCTTTGGACGAGCCGTCCAACTTTGTGATGCACAACCCGGTTATGGGAACTGCCTCGGCAAACACTCTTGCCTGAATCAACCCGTTTTGGCCGGTGGTACCGTCTATCACAAGCAGGACCTCGTGGGGCGCACCGGGGATTTCACGGGATATGACCCTTATTATCTTCTTGAGCTCTTCCATGAGGTTTTTCTTGGTATGAAGCCTGCCCGCAGTGTCCACCAACAAGAGGTCGGCCTTCCGGGCGATTGCCGCCCTTGCGGCGTCAAAAGCCACGGCTCCCGGGTCAGACCCATGGCTGTGTCTGACCAGATCGGCACCTGTGCGCCTTGCCCAAACGTCCAGCTGATCCCCCGCCGCAGCCCTGAATGTGTCTGCCGCAGCAAGTATTACCTTCTTGTTTTGGCTGGTGTATCTATGGGCCAGTTTGGCAATGGTGGTGGTCTTGCCCGAACCGTTCACGCCGACCATGGCATACACCGTGGGCCCTTGGTCCGCAACCTGCAGAGGAGCATCCACTGTGGCGAAGATCTCAGCCACTTTTTCAGCCATGGCGCGATAGAGATCTTCCACCCTTTCAAAGGACTTGCCGCGGCTTTCTTCCCTGAGGCTGTCTATCAAGGCCGTGGTTGCCTCAACACCTACATCGGCCTGTATCAGCACCGCTTCCAACTCATCGAGAAATTCGTCGGTAAGAGCCCCCGGCTGGAAAATGCTTTGGATCTTGCTCCTGATGTTAGCAGATGTCTTGGCCAAACCTTGCTTGAGTTTTTGAAACAGGCTCATCACAGATCTCTCCCTTCCCGGGTCTGGGTCAGCGATTTTCCAGACGCATGCTGAATACCTTGGACACCCCGGGCTCTTCCATGGTAATCCCATATATTATATCTGCAACTTCCATAGTAGCCTCCTGGTGGGTAATTACAATGAACTGGGTCTGCTCTGAGTATCTTTTCAGAAACTGGGCAAACCGCGCCACATTAGCTTCGTCCAAGGACGAGTCAACTTCGTCCAAGACTATCACCGGCGAAGGCTTTGCTGAAAGGACGGCAAATATGAGGGCTATCCCGCAAAGGGATCTTTCCCCTCCTGACAGCAGGTTGAACTGCTTATGCCTCCTCCCCGGAGGCTCTGCAAACACTTCAACTCCCATAGTGCCTTCCACCAGGCTGAGTTTGCCCCGTCCTCCTCCGAAAAGCTCCTTGAAAATCACCTGGAAGTTCTCGTCGACTCTCTCGAAGGTCTCTATGAAACGCTTACGGATTTCCCGCCTGATGAGTTCACCCGCGCGGTTGAGCTCTTCTATGGCGTCTTCAACGTCTTTCATCTCACTGCGGATGTTGTCTATGCGTTGCGATAGTTCCTTGAAATCCTGTTCCGCTTTCAGGTTAACCGTACCCAGGATCTTGATGGACATTTCTATGCTCTCTATCCGGCTCAGGGCTTCCTCCCGGGCTATCCTTGGATGCTCGCAAGCGCCGGGATCCTCAATGCCGCACTTAGAGACGATTAGTTTCCTGGTATCTGAAAGCGCCGCCTCCAGGGATTCAAGCTCAAGCCGGCTGTCATCTATCCTGGATTTCAAGGATGCTTGCTCCAGTTTCAGCGACTCAATCCTGGCCGAAGACTGTTCCAGGAATTGCCTCAAGGAATCCGCCTCTGATGAAAGCCCGGACACCTGCGCGTTCAAGTCTCCCATCCGTCCTTCCAGGGATGCTATTGACTCCTCCAGGAATGATTGCTCTGAAACCAGCTCTTCCCTCAGCACCTCCAGCCTGGCCAGTTCCTTGGATTCTTCCTCAAGGTTCTTCCTTGTAGAGGCGGTTTCTCCCCTTATGTTCTCCAATTGGCTCATGAGAGAGCCCAGTCTCTGCTCCAATTCCTGCCTCTCGCGGCTCAAGGCTGCGATTTGTTCTGAATATCGTTGGTCTACATTGAGCCCGCTCTTGATCAGGCTCTCAAACTGTCTGAGTTCGGCTTCCTGCTCCGCCAATATGCCGGAAACATGTTGTTCGGTAGCTGAAACCTCCTGGATCTGGGCGAGCAGCTCTTGTTCTGCAGACTTAAGGAGTTCTACCTGCTGTTGGTTGATGCTTATCTCTTCTTTGGCCTTCTCGAGGCCCTGCTCAAGTTGGGACGCCTTCTCAGCCAATCTGGCCACCGAAGTCATGGTCAACAAGACTTCTTCCCTGGCCTTCTCAAGATCTGAAGTGAGGGCTGCCAGCTTTTTCTCCAGGGAAAGGATTTCCGAGCGGACTGCGGTTAGCTCCCCGGTCACCTTGCCTAGTTCAGAGTCCAAAGACGCCAATTCCTGCTTCCTCAGGAAAATCCATTCGTGTCTTGGGGCTTCTCCTCCGGTTATGGCTCCGCCGGGTTGTATGTTTTCCCCTCCCAAAGTAACCACCCTGGCAACCCAGCCTGACTCCCTCATGAATGCAAGGGCATGATCCATGGTATCTGAAAGCACCACCCTGCCGAACAAGTACTCGGCACATGGTTTGAGATCGTCGGTGTATCTGACCACGGAAATCAAAGGCCTGACCCCCGGTACCCTTGACAAAGCCTGCACTGCTCTTGGGCGTAGCTTGCCTGGCCTAAGCAAGTTCAAGGGTAGCAGGGTGCAACGGCCGCTCTTGTTTTGCTTCAGGAAGTCTATCGCCGCCTTGGCCGCCTCTTCGTCTGCCACCACTATGTTCTCCGCCGCCCCTCCTACCGCCGCGGACAAGGCAGGCACATATTGGGGATCGCACGAAAAAAGCTCTGCCACGGACCCGATGATCCCTTGTAGCGCCGACTGCTCCCTGGCGGTCAGGATGGCCCGAGGGCCATTTCCATAACCTTCAAAAGACCTCTCCATTTCCTCCAGGAGCCGTTTTCTCGTAGCTAACCTTGTCCCCTGGGCTTCCAGCCGCTTCTGCGCCGCAACTTCCTCGCCCAGACTAAGCCTTATCTTGTTAACTTGCTCCTCAAGGATCCTGTAAGTTGCCTGGCTCAACTTATGCTTATCTGCGTTGACCTTGAGGGCTGCCCTGGTTTCCTCAAGTTCCCGCTCAGATCGGGACACCTGCTCGTTGAGGGACATCAGACGCGCGTTCATTTCAGCAGTTTCCCGACGTTTGCCCTCAAACCGTTCTCTGAGTTCATCCTTGTCCTGTTTCAGCCGGCCCAGCCTCGCTGTGGACGATGCCATGGTTTCCCGTATCGCAATCACTTTTTCGCTCAGAGACCGCCATTGGGATTCGTACCCTTCCCTCTCCTTCTCAAGCCCGTCAAGCTCTCCGCAAACAGCCTCAAGCCTGCCTGAAATGCTGTCACGCTGCTCCGCGAGTTCGGCTTGCCTGCGGGACAAAGAATCAATTTCGGCCTGGAGTACGTTTTGCCGGACCTTCCTGGTTTCTATCTCCCGGGATACCAGGGCAAGTTTGCCCCTGGCTGAGTCCCTGCTCTTTTCCAGATCAACCAGTTTGGAGGCCACTTCTTCCCTTTCGGCGATCTTGGACTTGAGCTCATTCTCAACGGCGCAAAGCCTGCTCTTTGCAGGCTCTATCTGCCCGGCCAAGGCCCGGCCAGCGGCGACGCAATCCTCCAATTCCTTGGTGTACCTGCTGATACGCCTTGCAACGTTTTGGACTCGCCTGGTTTCCTCTTGCTCCTGATGGAGCCACATGGCCAGTTCAATGTCGTTCCTCTCCTTTACAAGCCGGTGATACTCCCGGGCCGTCGCCCAGTCGGCCTCCAGCGCTTTCTTGCGTTCCTCAAGCTCCACAAGGAGATCCGACAGACGGACCATGTCTTCCCTGGCGCTTCTCAGCCTATTCTCCACTTCCCTCTCGCGCAACCTGAACCGCGACACGCCCGAGGCTTCTTCTATCCAAGCTCTCCTGTCCTCAGGCTTGCCCCCTGCCAGCTCCTGGATGGTACCCTGCCCGATTACCACATAACCTGTATGGGACAGCCCTGTCCCCAACAAGCTTTCGTATATGTCCTTCCAGCGGCACACTTTATCGTCAATCCTGTACTCACCCGCACCATCCCGGGTAAAGCGCCTCATGAGCTCATGTTCCCCTTCGTCGAGTACACCCTCGAGCAGAAGCCTCACTTCGGCCATGCCCATGGCCTTGCGCCGCTTTGTCCCCGTGAACACGATCTCCTCGAGCTTGTTGCACCTTAGCAACCTGGGATTCTGCTCTCCAAGAACCCACCTCAGGGCATCAGCAAGGTTGGATTTGCCGCAGCCGTTGGGACCTACGATAGCCGTTATCCCCGCGCCGAATACCAGCTCAGTCCGATCGCAGAATGATTTGAGCCCCTGGATCGTCATTGTTTTCAGCAAGACCGGTAGCCTCCTGACACTATTTGTGTATCCATATTTATACAAATCATGTAAAGGATTATCCGGTTACGGCTATAACGCTATATGATGTTCATGTTATCACATCTGCCGGGAGTGAGACCCTCTTGTCTAGGATCAACCAGATGGCCCAGCTTGTACTGGCTAACCCAACTATAACAGCTAAGGAACTTGCGCAAAAGATGGGATACGCCGAACAGAAGTCAGTCTACTACTGGCTTGAAAAGGCCGGCTATCGGGGGATGAAAGAGTTTAAGAAATCAGTGCTGTCAGGATGTTTCCGGTTTGGGACGGTCCAGGAAACTCCTGCCGTGAAAGACTCCAGAAAACTCCCTATACCCCTTTACGCCGGTGACAAAATGAAACGGGTAGACTGCTCTGAATATCTGGGATCTCACTTGGGGCCGGAAGCCTTCGCGATACAGCTTTCAGACGAGTCACCTGGACACCCGGCAGATAAGGGGAACATCCTCATAATAGATCCAGAGGCCTGCTGCAACCAGGGTAGTATCGTGCTGGTAAGCATCAAAGGCAGGGTCCACCAAGCCAGGGTGTACTATCTGCCGGATAAGTCTCCCATTTACGTAGATTCAGGTGACCCAAGCTCACTCCTGTCGCCCGATTTCGTCATCGGTAAGGTGGTTTTTGTCATAAGACGCGCCATCTGAGTACCCGTTGCGGACCAGCCAATTTCTTGCGGCATCCTCTTCGGCCTCCTTCTTGGAAGACCCCTTTCCGGTGGACACTCGGCGCCCGTCAATTACGCAGGCCACTGTATACTCAGGCATATGGTCGGGGCCTGTCACATCCACCACCACGTACTCCAGTTTGGAGCCTGGACGGCTTTGTACTATTTCTTGCAGCATGGTCTTGGGATCGATAGGCGCGGCTCTTATCTCAGTGTCCAGCAGCAATTGTTCCGTCAAGGCCCGCACCTTATCCCACCCGTGCCTGATGAAATACGCACCGAAAAAAGCCTCAAGGGCTCCCGCCAGGGTCTTCGGGCGCTCCCGGCCTCCTGTGAGTTCTTCTCCCCGGCCCAGCTTGAGATGCCGGCCTAACCCCACTGCTTTTGCGACCGCGGCCAGGGAGGTTCCTGAAACCAAGCTGGCTCTCATCCTTGTGAGATCCCCTTCGGGAACCTGAGGATGGTTCTCGTAAAGGTGCAGGGCCACTGCCAGGGAGATTACCGCATCGCCCAGAAACTCCAGCCTCTCATTGGAAGAACCTGTATCTCCCTGCTCATTGGACCAGGAAATATGGGTAAAAGCTTGTGCCCTGAGCTCGGGCTCAAGGGAAGCTACCGCATGGTCGAATACAGTTCTCAGTCTTTGTATTTTTTCAGTACCAGGCAAGCATTCTGCCCCCCGAAACCAAATGAATTGTTCAGCGCCACCTTGATTTTCCCGGATCTTGCCCTGTTAGGCACGTAATCAAGATCGCACTCCGGATCAGGTGTCTCGTAGTTAATCGTAGGCGGCACGGTTTCGTGCTCAATGGTCAGGACGGTAGCTATGGTCTCCACGGCGCCTGCGGCCCCCAGCAAATGGCCGGTCATGGACTTCGTCGAAGAGATCATGATGTCATACGCCCTGTTACCCAACGCGGCCTTAATGGCCTGGGTCTCATTGGCATCGTTATACGGTGTGGAAGAACCGTGGGCATTTATGTAATCCACCTCTCCCGGATCTACCCCTGCATCCCTCAAAGCAGCTTCCATGGTCCGCCTGGCTCCTTCTCCTTCAGGGGCCGGCGCGGTCATGTGATAGGCGTCAGAGGCATTTCCATATCCCGCGATCTCCGCATATACCCTTGCGTTTCTGCTCAAGGCATGGGTAAGCTCCTCCAGGATGAGCACCCCGGCGCCTTCCCCGATCACAAAGCCGTCCCGGTGCTTGTCGAAAGGCCGGCAGGCTCCGGAGACAAGGTCGTTCCTGGTTGACAGGGCTTTCATGCTGCAAAAGCCCGCAATAGCAAGGGGCACTATAGGGGCTTCAGAGCCGCCGGCAACCATTACATCGGCATAGTTGCCTTGGATCATCCTGAAAGCTTTCCCGACGGCGTTAGCTCCGGAAGCACAAGCCGTGACTATGGCGCTTATGGGGCCTTTGAACCCAAAGGTTATCGATATCTGCCCCGCCGCCATGTTTGGAATCATCATGGGGATGAAGAAGGGTGAAACCCTGTTGGGCCCCAGGGACAGGAACCTGTCGTATTGGCCGGTAACCGTCTCGATGCCCGCCATCCCCGTCCCAATTATGACTCCTGCCCTTTCGGGCTTGAAGCATCCGGCAATGCCTGAATCCTCAATGGCCATGCGGGCACACGCCACGGCCATCTGTGTAAACCGATCCATCTTCCTGGCTTCCCTGCGATCTATGTACAGTTCCGGCTCGAAGTCTACCTCGCCTGCTATCCTGGAAGGGAGGCCGGTGGCATCAAACCTGGTGATCTCCCTGATGCCCGATTTCCCTTCTATAAGGCTTTCCCAAAACTCAGACAGGCCCGTACCGACAGGGCTTATTACACCCATTCCCGTCACGACCACTCGCCTGCTCCTATCCATCACCTGCCACCCGCCTGTCACTCCAAGACACCTCAAAAGGACAAAAGGGCCTCACCCGGGAGGCCCTGTGCAATCCGCTCATTCTTTGAGGTGTTCCACCAAGTAGTCTACTGCATCTTGCACCGTAGACATGTTCTCGGCATCCTCGTCTGATATGGTAATTCCAAACTCGCTTTCGAAAGCCATTATCAGGTCAACTATCTCCAGAGAATCAGCACCCAGATCGTCGATGAACGAAGCTTCCAGGGTTACCAGAGACTCTTCAACACCTAGTTGATCCACAATAGTCTTCTTCACCTTTTCAAAAATCTTGTCCGACATGCCAATTCACCTCCTTGCCCGAAACCCTATAAGATAAACCCGGAAGACAAACCTCCGTCAACGGGCAGGACCTGTCCGGTGATATAGCCGGCTTGTGGCGACGACAGGAAGGCCACGGCATAGGCCACCTCTTCAGGAGTTCCAGGCCTGCCCAGGGGTATCTGCCCCTCTAATGCCTCTTTGACGTCCGGAGGCAAGTTGTCGGTCATATCTGTAGATATGTATCCGGGTGCCACTACATTCGCTGTGATGCCATATCTTGCCACCTCTTTGGCAAGGCTCACGGTGAAGCCAATTATCCCTGCCTTAGCGGCGGCATAATTGGACTGCCCCGGGTTGCCCCTCAAAGCCACTACCGAAGAGATGTTGACTATCCTCCCACTTCTTCTCCGGGCCATGCTCCTTACAGCCCACTTGGTGACATTGTACACCCCCTTCAAGTTGGTGTATATCACATGGTCCCAATCATCCTCGCTCATCCGCATGAGCAGTGCATCGCGGGTTATGCCTGCGTTGCAAACCAGAACCTCGACCGGGCCCAGTTGTTCTTCTGAACGCAGGACAAGTTGCCTGGCAGCATCGTGTATGGATACGTCACACTGAAGCACCACAGCCCTGCCCCCCGCCTCCCCAACAAGCCTCACGGTTTCCAGGGCCCCTGCCTGGTCCGCAAGGTAGTTCACGGCGAGATCGAACCCGTTCCGGGCCAGTTCCACAGCACAAGCTCTCCCGATACCCCTCGATGCGCCTGTTACCAGAGCGACAGGACGATCGAGCATCATTCTAACCAAGCCTCCTTGTGAGAATCAAGCACCTCATCAACATCTTCAGGGGAGGCAAATCTCACAAACCCAACCCCCGGATCTATCCTCCGCCCGAACCCGGAAAGGGTCTTGCCCGGCCCCACTTCAACAAACAAGGAGGCGCCGTCGCGGATCATGTTCTCGATAGCAACTTGCCACAACACAGGAGACGTCACCTGCTGTATGAGCCCTTCCTTTATTTCCTCGGGTTCGGATACTGTCTTGCCCGAGACATTGCAGTAAACGGGAACGTTGGGAGGGTTTAGGCCCACGGTATCCAGGTCTCTTGCCAGTTTGAGGGCGGCAGGCTCCATGAGGGCGCAATGAAAAGGTGCGCTTACAGGAATCGGGACTGCCCTGCCACCCCTGTCCCGTACCGCCTTGCACACTTGATCCACGGCTCCGGCTTCACCGGAAATCACCACCTGCCCCGGACAGTTGTAATTGCCTACAGTGACCACTCCGTGTTTGGAAGCTGCGAAGCACAAGGCTTCCAGTTCAGCGTAGGGCATGCCCATGATGGCCGCCATGCCTCCTTTGCCTGGAGGACACACTTCCTGCATATACAGGCCACGCTTGCGTGCAAGCAGCACCGCATCTTCAAAAGCCAGGCTACCTGCTACAACAAGGGCGCTGTATTCACCCAGACTGAACCCTGCCACCATATCCGGCCTCAGCCCGTGGGATTCAAGCACTCTTGCCAACGCAACGCTTACGGCAAGTATGGCAGGCTGGGCGTTCTGGGTAAGAGTCAGCCGGTCCGCAGGGCCGTGGAACACAAGCTCCGACAACTTAAACCCCAAAACCTTGTCTGCGGTGTCGAACACTTCCCTTGCAACCGAATAACTGTCGTAAAGCTCCTTACCCATTCCCGGATACTGGCTTCCCTGTCCCGGAAATATCCATGCAACCCTGGTCAATTGCTACACCCCATATGTCAATCGCCATACCCTATCTGTCAGTTGCCACATGCTACCTGTCGATTGCCATGCCCTACCCGCAAAATCAGATACATCCGGCAGGAATGGCCAACAGGGCAAGGGTGCCAGGCCCCGTGTGGGTGCCGATGATAGCCCCGATTTCGGTTTCAAAATACCTGGTTACACTGAACGCAGCTTGCGCCCTCTCCTTGAGCAAGGCTGCTTCCTTGGGGGCGCTGGCATGTGAGATGCAAAGACACACTTCTGCTTCACCGGCCAGCCGCTCTTTGGCAATCTCCACCATCCTGGGGATAACCTTATCTTTTCCCCTGACCCTCTCGGTAGCCGTTACGTAGCCTTCCTTGTCCAGGGAAAGCACAGGCTTCATGTTGAGGAGGGTACCCAGAAAATGCGCCGCCCTGCCTATCCTGCCGTTCCTGGCGAGGTAATCCAGGGTATCAACGCAGAACACGGTGACCGAGCTGTCACGCATGCGGCTCACGGAAGCAGCGATTTCATCCAAGGACTTGCCTTCGGCGGCCATTTCCCGAGCCAGGATAGCCATCATACCGTACATTCCCGACGCTGACCTCGAGTCAATAACCTCGATCCGCCTGTCAGGAAGCGCCTGCCTTGCTATGAGCGCCGATTGATAAGTACCGCTCAAGGCAGACGAAAGGGTAATCGTCAACACAGGCGAGCCGTCTTCTGTCAGTTTTTCAAAAACCTGTTGGAAGTCCCAAGGTGACGGTTGTGATGTACGTGCGATATGTGACGAAGACTCGAGTTTTTCATAAAACGCTTTGCCGCGCAGTTCGTAGCCGTCCTTGTAGGTTTCGTCTCCGAAATGCACGTTCAAGGGGACAACAGTGATCCCCAGGCTTTCCAGGAACTTCGGTTCAAAATCCTGGGCACTGTCGGTAACGATCTTAACCTGAGCCATATCCATATGCCCCTTTCCCATGAGATCCTCCGGGCCCCGATCACGATTGGTCCCGGTGAATCTCTGATATGGTTTCACAGATAATCGAAGCCACGTCATTGGATATGAATTTGAGTGCCTGAGCTATTCCGTTTGCAATGGCCGTGGCACCGGATGAGCCGTGGCATTTCACCACACAGCCCTCCAAACCCAGCAGGGGTGCGCCTCCGTAGGAGGAGTAGTCAAGCACCTCTCCAAGCTTGCGGAACACAGGTTTCATGAGCAGGCCTCCCAACCTGGACCTCATGCTGCGGTCAACCTGCTCCCTTATGGTCTCCATTTGGAACAGCACGGTCCCCTCGCAAGTCTTGAGGAAAACGTTGCCGGTAAACCCGTCGGTCACCACCACATCAGCTTTTCCGAAAAACACGTCCCGGGCTTCCACATTGCCGACGAAATTGAGGGGAGCCGCTTGCATCAGGCTGTACGCCTTCCTCGCAGTCATGTTGCCCTTGCCTTCCTCCGCTCCGATATTGAGCAGGCCCACTGTGGGTTCGTCCCACCCCAATACGCGCTCCGCGTATATCCTGCCCATGAGCCCGAACTGCACCAGAGTCTCGGGGCGTACATCAGACGAAGCTCCCAAATCCACAAACAGCACGCCCGGCTTGCTCCGGGAAGGCAAGACCATCCCCAGGCAAGGACGGTCGATGCCTTTGGCACGTCTGATGATCAGCACACCGCCTGCGACAAGAGCCCCGGTAGACCCTGCCGAGACAAAGCCTCCTGCTTGCCCGGCTTTCACGGCATTGAGCCCCCGCACGATTGTAGAATCCTTTTTGTGGCGTATGGCGCTCACAGGTGGGTCGTCGAGCGTAATCACTTGACTGCATTCGATTGTCTCAAGGTTCGGAGAATCACCGCGGCTCCTGAGCTTGGCAATCGCCTCTGCATCGCCCAGTGCCAGGATATGTGTGCCCTGTTCCAGGGCGGCCACACACCCCTCAATGGCCGCATCAGGGGCGTAGTCACCCCCCATGAGGTCCACGGCCACAGTGGCTGTGGTTCTTGCCTCCGTTCCGCTGTTCACTCCTGGCCCCCCCTCTCGTCTAACGCGAAAACAAGAAACTTGCCTCGGAACACAAGCTCACCCCTGACACGGGTTTCCACCAGAACGACGAACTTCTGCCCTTTTTGTCTGATGACTTGCGCTTTGGCGATGAGTTTCTCACCCACCTTGGCCTGCCTCTTGAACTTGAGGTTGGCAATACCCGTAACCACGTTATCAGCATCGATCACGGAGATGGCAAGGGAATTGGCCTGGGCGAAGATATAGTGGCTCCTGGTAATCCCTGTGCGCTCAAAGGCCATGTCGGGGGTTATTTCCATGATTGAAATCCCGGACTTTCCAAGTTCAAGGTCTGCGAGTTCTCCCACAACCTCCCGTTGCCCCATGGACCTGAGTCTCTGATAGGCTCTTTCGGCAACCTGTTTTGTCCGGGTCCTCTGTCCTGGGATGCCGAGGGCAAGCCTGTCAAGGCGGATGGTCTGTACGCTTACGTCAAAATGTCGGGCCAGCCTCCGGTCAGGCAAGAACGGATTGGCGGTAAGGATCTCCTTGAGTTGTTCTCTCCGCTGTTTAGGATCGTGCCCCATCAGCATTCACCCTGATCATTAGCACCTACTACTAATACCTTCATCTTAAGCTAGAGTATATAAGTCCGGGGAGTTATCTGCAACAACAAATCTCATAACTGGGTTCTGCGTTTTCTGACCGCTCATCGAATCTCGCAGGGTTTTGTGGCTGTTCAGTGAGTGCCGTGAGCAAAAAGCACTGTTAACAAGAACCACTGCAGATAAAACGAGCACCATCGAACTCCAATCCGATGGTGCCTGGTCTTCTTCGCCTGAAAGGCTCGGTTCAGGAATGGACATGTCTTGCTGAGACTCTTCCAATAGGTCTCCGGACTGAATGCCCAACCCCAGGGTTAACCGCAGGGTTTCGCGGGCGCTCCGGGAACAGCTCCTTACTGCCGCACCCCGGGGCCCTACTGCTGTACCCTGATGACTTCCTGGCCTTCTTAGCCAGAAACGGAAAATTGCCTTGCCAGGTCTACTGCTGTGCCTTGATGACTTCCCGGCCCCTGTAGTACCCGCAATCAGGACAAACCCTGTGCGGCATGCGCAACGAGTGGCATCTCGGGCACTCTACCAGGTTGGGAGCTGAAAGCCTTTTCTTCCAAGCATGAGCTCTCCTCATATCCCGCTTAGACCTAGACGTCCTTCTCTTTGGAACTGCCATCTTCCTTGCCCCTTTCCCCTAAAGCTTCCAACAGTTTCCTGCCGAACAGTGTGGCTTGGCCTTCCAGCCCCGCACACTGACACTGCGTCTCATTCAGATTTGCGCCGCAGGCCGGACATAATCCCTTACATCGCTCTTCGCACAAGGGTTTCATGGGAATGCTCAGGATAAGTCCGCCCTGCACCATGTCGTCCAAAATACAATAGCCGTCAAACAAGGCATAGGTCTCCACATCATCTTCATCCTCATATTCCCGGGCATCGGGGTCGTCCACAAACCTGCCTTCGCAGTCAAACTCAATGGGCATGTCAAAATCCGCAAGGCACCTGGAACATGCAAGGCGCACGGTTCCCGTGACGTTAGCTTGAACGTATACCCCTTCACCGGTGGACGTGGCGACACCCTTAACCGTAAACGGATCCGGCGCAGAAATGTCGTTCTTCCCGTCCGCATCCAGCTCTATGGAGCCTGTTTCGAAAAACGGAATGCTGGCGCCGGGCTGTTCGATTATCTCTGAGACGTCTATCTTCACACTCTGACCCTCCATTGGCATAAAGGGATTATACCCACACCGAGAAGCGGGTGTCAAGAATTGCCGCCTGAGGAAAGCACCCTTATCGCCTCCTCAACGGTGTCAACACCGTACACTTCCATGTCCCCGGCAAAGGGCAAAGCCTCTTGGAGGTTCTGCCTGGGAACCAGGAATATCTCGATGCCCTCTTCTCTGCACGCTATGGTTTTTTGAGCCACTCCCCCTACGGGCAGCACCCTGCCCTCAGAATCCAGAATACCCGTGCCGGCAATCTTCCGTCCCATCACCATATCCTGGTCCATTCTGGTTACGATTTCAAGGGCAAACACCAGCCCCGCAGACGGGCCCGCCACCTGTCCGGGCCTTATGGTTGCCTTCACAGGAAACGGCCCCTGGGCAGGTACATTCATTCCGTGTATGGTCAACGCAACGTAGGCGGCAGTCACTTGGCTCTCGTGCATCAGATCGCGGTTGGCCTCCAGGTATTCTTCAACGCTTCTTCCGCCGAGCACCTGACGTTTGGACCAAAGGGCCAGGTCACGGTCTAGGGCGGCCCTGAAACACTGCAGGATGGTGGCCTCCTTTGCCACAACCGAAACCATGTAAAACGAAGCGTCTTGAGAGGGGTACCCTTCGATCTCCACGACCTCGGACAGGTGGATCACCGGGCCGGGGGAAACCACAAGATAGCCTGAAGGAACATGGTTCAAGGTCCAAACCAGGGCCACCAAAGCGGCGGCAAGGCCTATTCTTTTCCACCTGGCCTTGTTTTGTCTGACCAAATCCGAATACCCCTCCCTCTTCATCCATATAGATTGATGGTGGGCAAAGGAGGCTTCCCAATATGGATTACTTCGCCATCATCCTTGCCGTTGTTTTCATTGCATATGTCAGCTTGTGGAGGCCGCGGAAAGACGCGCTCTTGTCTGCCTTTCTCGCCCTCCTGGTGGTAATACTTGCCGCTTCAATGATACTCTTTCCTGAACCTTCTTTCAAAGCGGCGGAAAGGGGTTTGACCGTATGGTGGAACATAGTCTTGCCTGCGCTCCTACCTTTTTTCATTGCCGCCGAGCTGCTCATGGGGATGGGAGTAGTCCACTTGGTAGGGGTATTGATGGAACCCCTGATGAGGCCCTTGTTCAATGTGCCGGGTGCCGGAGCTTTCGTCTTGGCTATGGGGATAGCCTCCGGGTATCCCCTTGGGGCAGCCTTGTCAGCCAGGCTCAAAGATGACAAGCTCGCAACTAAGACCGAGGCTGAAAGGCTAATGTGCTTTTGCAATACGTCTGATCCCCTGTTCATGACGGGCGCCGTCGCGGTGGGGATGTTCAGGCGCGCCGACCTGGCGGGGGTAATAATAGCGGCTCACTACCTGTCCGGGCTCACCATTGGGATTTGCATGAGGTTCTGGCGGAGGGAAGAACACAGGAAGCAGCTTAAGGCCGAGACCCAGATGCATAAACAGCTTGACCCGCCTCTGACACGTGCATTCCGGGCCATGCGGCAAGCCCAACGAGAAGCTAACAAGAGTCTGGGCGAACTTCTGGGAGAGTCGGTCAAGCGATCAGTTGACACTCTGCTGATAGTCCTAGGCTTCATGGTGCTGTTTTCGGTGATCTTCGAAATCCTCACCCTTGCCGGAGCCACCGATTACATCTCCCGGATGATCTCGAAAGCGGTACCTGAATCCTTGTTGCCAAGAAGCCTGCATCAGTCTGTGGTGAGCGGGCTTTTCGAGATAACCATAGGTACCTCCCTGGCCAGTCAGGCTGATGCCCCACTCATAGCAAGGGTGGCTGTATGCAGCGGGATTATCGCATGGAGCGGATTGTCGGTTCACGCCCAGGTAGCCGCAGTGATACAACCGTCAGGCCTGTCCATCCGGCCGTATTCCATTACCAGATTTGGCCAGGCAGTGCTGGCCGCAATCTATACCGTCCTCATAATGAGAATCGACGGGCCCAGGTGGGCACTCCCGGCTTTCCAACCGGTACTTGCCGAAACGAGCTGGTTCCACAGCCTTGGCGCCTCAACCAAAGCATGCATTTGCTGGATCTTGTTGATGGGCGCGGCAGCTTTGGTCCTTGCCGCAGGAGACAGGCTCAAACGGGCCTGGAACAACCGCCGTTGACCCTGTTAATCCCTGCCGTGATTCCACAGAAACCTGCGGGGCTGGGCAGGTTCATCGTCGTCCTCGGAGTCCTCCCATTCGTCTGTCAAATGTGCCTCATCCCGGGGTCCGGGATTATCGAACTCCTGCTCCAAGTCGTCCTTTTCCTGGGGTTTATGGACACCAAGTTCACTTCTGTTGCTTCTTACCCTTTCCAGCAGTTCGACAAGGAAATCTTCCACGCTTTTCATGAGTTCGTCAGCATATTCCCTGGCACCCAGGTGTATTTCCCCGGCCACGGCCTTGGCTTGTTCTATCAGCTGTTCCGCCTGAACCCTGGCTTCCTTGGTGATCACATGTTCAGATGCCCGGGCTGCTATCTGGCTCTGGGCATCCCTGATTATTTCCTGGGCTTCCTTTCTGGCTTCCTGGAGTATCTGCTCTCTCTCTTTCAACACCCAGTTAGCGCGCTCAAATTCCTGAGGAATTGCAGCTTGAAGTGCGTCGATGAGGTCAAACACCTCGTCTTCGTCCACTACAATCTTCCCGACCAAAGGCAGGCGAGAGCATTCTTGCAGGTATGTATCAAGCCGTTCAAGCAGGTTCAGCACTTCCATTGTCAGAGCCCCCCAATCTTGAGATAATCCAAGCCTATCTCGGTTTCTTGAACTTGCTCAGGAGTTTCCGTTCAACGCTTGGAGGAACCAGATCCTTGACACAACCGCCATAGGCCGCCACCTCTTTCACCAAGCTTGAACTCAAGTAAAGATACTCAGACGATGTCATCATGAATAAGGTCTCTATCTCAGGGGCCAGTTTCTTGTTCATCAGAGCCATCTTGAACTCATAATCGAAGTCGGAAACTGCCCTCAATCCTTTAACCAGTACTTTGATCCCGTGTCGTCTGGCAAAATTTACAAGCAGGCCCTGGGAAGATATTACTTCAACATTGGGCAGGTCCTTGCACTCTTCCCTGATCATCTCTACCCGTTCTTCCATGGTGAACAAGGGTTGTTTGGACGGGTTTTCAAATACGGCTACATACAGTTTGTCGAAGCAACGGGAACTGCGTTTAATGATGTCCATATGGCCGTTGGTTAAGGGATCGAAACTTCCGGGATAAGCTGCAATCAACAATAAACCAACCCCCTGTCTTTGTGCAATATCATACGCCAAATTTCGCCTTCAGTGTATAATTCGGAAAGATTTCGCCCATAGTACCTAAGGAGAGTCAGGGCGCAGTCGTGAGATTGCCCCTTACAGGCTCTTCCTCCGGTTTCTCCTCTCCCAATGCCGCTTCCGGAAAGAAGCGGCATTTTTTTCGCGATACCCCGGGCTATGCCGGCTCCTTGAGCAACAGGTAAGCTCCTATGATGAAAATCACCACTCCCACTGCCTTGGTTATGTCTATATCGGCCTTTCGCCCTGTAACGCCCAGACAATCAAGGGCCAGGGCCGTGAGGATCTGCACCGTAAGTATCGCAGTGGTGGCCGAAGCGGCGCCTACCTTTGCGATACTGGCAAGCACTCCCCATACGATGATAACACTTAAGGGACCCCCAAGGAACCCAAACCATGGCGCCGAACCGATGTTTCTGATATTCCCGCCTGCCAACCCCAGCATCAATATGACCCCAAGTAGCGCCGTAGCTATTACGTGAACCACGAAAGTAGCCTCGATTTCCCCTATCTTCTCGCCGAGTATCGAGTTGAGCACGCCCTGAACCGCCATGGAGCCTCCTGCAAGCCCGGCTATAACCAAAGGCCAGATGCTCAAACCGCCACCCCCAACCGGAACTGAACCCGTACATAAGCGCGCTTATCCTTTGGGTAGTATAGCACTCGGAACAGTAAATCAAACCTAGCAGAGACAGGTGATGACGATGCGTTGGCTGAATTGGGATAGGACTGACTTGGCAGTTGAACGCGCAGCCGTGGTAAGGGAACGGACGGGGGAGCTTCCCGGATTGGAAAGCTCCCAGGAACACATAAACGGGATACAAATCACCAGGGTGCAGGTATCCACCCCATACGCCGCAAGCCAGGTAGGTAAACCTCCCGGCCGTTATTTTACCCTGGAATGCCCCGAGCTCAAGTACAGAAACAGGACTCTTCTCAAAACCGTGGCTCAGATCGTAGCTGAAGAGCTGACGGTGTTGGCGGCGTTGCCAAGACAAAACGACATACTCGTAGTGGGGTTGGGTAACTGGCAGGCAACCCCCGACGCCCTTGGGCCGAGAGTGGTCTCCCAACTCATGGTGACCCGGCACATAAGAGATTACATCTCACAGGACTTGGGCGGACGCTTGTATCCTGTGGCCGCGATTTCCCCCGGCGTATTGGGGATAACAGGAATGGAAACCGTAGACATCGTAAGGGGCATCGTAGATCGGATCAAGCCCGAGTTAGTGATAACCGTGGACGCCCTTGCAGCCAGGTCCCCTGCGCGGCTGTTTTCAACAATCCAAATAGCGGACACAGGCATACAACCTGGTTCAGGGGTCGGCAACAAACGGCCCGGCCTTAATCGCGAGAGCTTGGGCGTACCCGTTGTCGCCCTTGGGGTGCCCACGGTGGTATCAGGCGCTTCAATAGCCGTTGACGTGCTTGAAGACTATTTTTCCAGCTTCAATCCCCATGCCAGGCCCACGCTGGATTCCGTGCACGACTTTTTGTCCCAGCACCTGCTGGACTTGCTTGTGACCCACAAAGACATTGACATGCAAATTATGGAAATATCCAAGTTGCTTGCGGGTGCCATTAACAAGGCAACCCAGCCGGCCATCACGGAAGAAGAGATGCTGGATTATTTGCAATGACAGGCAAGCTGAAGGGGCGGCCCTGCCCGGCCGCCCCTGATGTTCAATTGTGCTTACTGAAGCCTCTGTTGCTGTTGCTGCTGAACACCTGTCGGGAACCTTCCCTGAGCCAGGTTGTGCTGTGCAAACTCAATCATCCGCCTTACCATGTGGCCGCCGACCGCCCCACAAGTCCTGGATGGGATATCTCCCCAGTAATCGCCAGGAGGTTGTATACCCAGTTCGTTGGCTACTTCGTTCCTAAAGGCATCCAACGCGGGCCGGGCTTGGGGTACCACTGCGATGTTTCTGCGTTGTCCTTGACCCATTCAGCTGATCACCTCCTTTTCACGAGTTATTATGTTCACCGAAAACTGTTGTATGCTGGTATGTTATGGCGCGGCAGCTTAAGTAAACCTGTGGTATTGGATGAGATATGGGCTCTGCCTGGGGATATACAAATATGTCATGAGGTTACATAAGTTTTCAAAAATTGAAATTCATTTTTTCCAAACTAGGGTGTCCTCATCCGGCAGTGCACTGATTCCGGAGGGCGCAGATTGGGCGAAACCGGCCGTGAAACGACGGCCCTATTCCAGGGAGGGCGCGGATACACCTGATTATCTGGACCGGGCGTGCATGAGCAAGTTGCCGAACCTCGCGTTAACCTTGGACAAGAGGGACGACAGTTCGAAGGGCGGTTGTACCCCTCCTTCAAGTGAGTCAACCAGATTCTTGGCTTCCTGCCTTGCTGCGTACAAGATATCTTCAGAGACGCCCAGGTCTTGGATGTTGATTTCGCCCGCGCCATGCTGCTTCAGTCCGAAGAATTGACCCGGCCCCCGCTGGCGCAGATCCAGTTCGGCGACGGAAAAGCCGTCGTGGAGGGTCTCAAGCGCCTTGAGCCTTTCAGCGGACTCGCCTTCTGCTTCGCGGGAAGAAATCATGAAGCAGTACGATTGCCGGTCACCACGCCCCGCGCGGCCCCTTAGCTGATGTAACGTTGCCAACCCGAAGGATTCGGCGCCTTCAACCACCATACAGGTGGCATTTTTCACATCCACGCCCACTTCTATCACCGTGGTTGCTACAAGCACCTGGATCTTACCGTCTACGAAGCCCTGCATGGTCTCGGCAAGCTTGTCCCTGGGCATATCCCCGTGGGCCAGTCCGATGGAGAATCCTCGTAAGTATCCGGTTCTGAGTTCATCGAAGACTTCCTGGGCAGACCTGCGCCCGGACTTGCCTTCCCGTATCAGGGGACACACCACATAAGCCTGACGGCCCGCGGCCAGTTCCTTCCTAACCCTTTCATAGGCCAAGTGCCTTGACCCCTCTTCAAGTACCCGGGTACGCACGGGCTTCCTACCCTGGGGCAGCTCATCTATCACTGACAAGTCCAGGTCCCCGAACAGGGTTATGGCCAAAGACCTTGGGATCGGGGTAGCACTCATAACAAGCATGTGGGGAGCGTCGCTGTCGTACGAAAGACGCAGGCGCTGCCTTACGCCGAACCTGTGTTGTTCGTCGGTTACCACCAGGCCCAGCTTTGCCCACCTGACATCAGGTTCCAGCATGGCATGGGTCCCAACCAGGATATCAATGGAACCCCCAGCCAGTTCCTGGAGGGTCAACCGCTTCTCCCGTGTGCCTTGGCTACCCGACAAGAACCCTACACGGGCCATACCACGGGTGAACTCCTCTACGGTCTGGAAGTGCTGCCTTGCCAGCACTTCAGTCGGGACAAGCAGTGCCCCTTGATAGCCGTTGGCCACTGCGGCCAGGAGAGACCATACGGCCGCCACCGTCTTTCCGCTTCCAACATCCCCTTGAAGCAGTCGATTCATGGTTCTGCCGGAAGCCAAGTCATTCCGGATTTCGTCTATGGTGCGCACTTGGGCATCTGTGAGCCGGAAAGGCAAGCTTCGGACAAACGCTTCAGGCAGGTCAAATCTTGAGTAAGGCTTTGTAGGTTTCGCCTCTTGGTTTTGGCGTTTCATGAGGAGCAGTGCAAGCTGCAGAAACAACACTTCCCTGAAGGCCAGAGTCTTCCTCGCCTTTTCCCATATCTCGGCGCTGGGCGGGCAGTGGATGTTCACATATGCTTGCCTCTGACTCAACAAACCTTGCCTGCGGACAAGCTCGCCGGGTATGCACTCGTCAATGAGATGGGCATAGATGCTCAAGGCCTGGCGGACGATCCTGGAAATAGTGGCCGAACTGAGCCCGGCTGTAGTGTGGTAGATTGGGACGATCAAGTCGCCTGAAGACAGCTCACCGGTTGCTTCCCAGCGTGGGTGGGCCATTTCCCAGCTGTTGCGCCTCCACTCAACCTTCCCGGAAGCCACTATCTGCTGCCCGCGGTAGAACTGCTTAGAAAGGTAGGTCATGTTGTACCATACCAGATAGCAAGTCCCGGTACCGTCGGAAACACCCACGCGCAAAGCGCGCCCGCGCATACTTGGAATGACGGCAACGGAAAATACCCTGCCCGCCACAGTCACCTTTTCTTCGGGTTCAAGATGCCGTAGCTTGCGAATGCGGGAAAAATCGTCGATCCTGAAGGGGAACAAGTCAAGCAGGTCCTGTACAGTCCTAACCCCCAGGGCGGCAAACATCTTTGCCCTTCTGGGGCCTACGCCTTTCAGGTATCGCACATCATCTTGCAGGGACAGACCGTGTGACATTATTCCGCTGATACCAGGTAGTAATATAGGGGTTGCCCGCCGCGGTAAACCTCAACCTCACACTTGCCGTCAACCCAAGCCTCGAGCATATCTTGCAAGCCCGCTGCCGTGGAATCGTCAATGTCTTCGCCGTAATACACAGTCACTACGGAATGATTCTTCCCCACCATTTTTCTGACTATTTCCCCGAGCACTTCCTCGGAGTTCTCGCCCACAGCCTCTACCCTGCCGTCTACCAGCCCGATAATATCTCCCTCTCGCATTACATGCTTCCCAAACTTGCCGTTTCTGGCGGCAAAGGTCACTTCTCCCGTCTTTACGCTGCGCGCGGCTTTGCCCGCCTTCTTAAGGTTCTCCCTCATGCTCTCATTGGGGTTTAACGCCAAGAGGGCGGCAATCCCCTGGGGCACTGTCTTCGACGGCACTATATACATGTTTCTGCCTGTGAGTCTCTTGGCTTGTTTGGCGGTCAGGAAGATATTCCCGTTGTTCGGCAAGAATATGACCTTTTTCGCGCCTACTGACTTGACGGCCTCTACAAGGTCGCTTGTTGAAGGGTTCATGGTAATCCCGCCGTCCATCACCAAATCGCAACCCAGGCTCCTCATTATTTCCTGGATGCCGTCCCCCGTAGCAACGGAAATGATACCTACCTCTTTTACCTGGGCCTGCGCCGAGGGCTTGGAGATTGTCCCTTGAGAGGCAGCAGGTTCCGTGGCCTTCCTGCCCACCTGCGCCTGTTTGGACTGCTCTATCATATTATCTATGGTAACCTGGGAAATCCGGCCGTATTTCAGACATATGGCCAGGACCTCATGGGGCACCTCCGTATGGATGTGGACCCTTACCACTTCGCCCGACCCCACTACCAGAAGAGAGTCCCCCAAAGGCTCCAAATCGGCCCTTATTTCATCAATAGGGAGCCCCGTGCCTAATATGAGCAGCTGGGTATCGTAGGGGTTATCCATTACTTCAATATCTGCTTCATCCACATGTACAAGCTGGGATTCAGGGTATAAGGCGGAGTCAGCCAGGGCAATGCCTGCGTCAGGCCCGTAGCAGCGGAGAAACCCCTCTACGATATACACCAAGCCCTTTCCGCCTGCATCGACTACCCCGGCTTCCTTCAAAGCAGGAAGCATGTCAGGGGTCTTGTCGAGTACCTCCTGGCCTTTGGCCAGGCATTCCCGGAGCACATCGGGAATCGTGACGCCGGGCACCGCCGATGCCACCTGGGCTGCATCCCGCATACCCCGGAGCACTGTCAGGATTGTGCCTTCAACGGGCTTCATCACTGCCTTGTACGCCGTAGATACAGCCTCCTCGAAAGCCTGGGCCAAATCTTTGGGGTCAGCGGATTCCTTGCCTGCAAAACTCTTGGCAATACCCCTGAATATCTGGGACAGAATGACGCCTGAGTTTCCCCTTGCCCCCATGAGCGCACCCATGCTGGCAGTTTCGGCAACTGCACCCAGGGGAAGCCCTTGCTTGCCTTTGAGGCTGTCGGCGGCCGAAGAAAGGGTAAGGTACATATTTGTGCCTGTATCTCCGTCAGGAACCGGAAATACATTCAGGGAATCAACTTCCTTCTTGCGTTCAGAAAGGTATCTTTGAGCCATGATTACCAGTTCTCGAAACCTGTCGCCGTCTAACACCGAAATACGAACCATCGTCAACTCCCCGAGTTCTCCTGAAGCCTTATACTTTCCACGCTTACAGTCACTTTGCTGACTTTGAGCCCTGTTATTTTCTCTACCGTATAGCGGACCTTGTCTATGATCATCCTGGCCACTTCGGAAATCTTGACCCCATATCCAAGTATGACAAACAGCTCGATGTTGAGTTCGTCGCCGTCTATTGACACTGAAACGCCTTTGGCAAGATTCTCCATACCCAAAAGCTCCGACAAGCCGTCGGTCATCTTGCGACCTGCCATGCCGACGACGCCATAGCACTCTATTGCGGCCGCACCTGCAATGGTAGCGATAGCCTCTTCAGACAGCACCAGTTTACCCATTTCAGTCTTGATCTCTTTCCCGGTCAACTGAAACACTCCAGTTTTCTAGCGCTCCCTCTATATTGCCACAACAACCCGTTTCAGGGAAGCTTTGCTGCAGTTCCCGCCGAGACCTCTTTATAGTTAGAGCCTGGATAACGAAATACCTCCTTCACTTCCACCTTTCTTGTTGTGCCTGCTTTTCCCCGGACGGTACTTCCCCTTTGCAGGCGTTGTGTGGTAGGATAGATCCGTTACAAGCTGGAAGGAGGTTTCGTGACGTGCCCAAGTGCGAAATATGTGGCAAGACAAGGACAACGGGACACAAGGTCAGCCACTCAAACATCAAGACCAAGAGAAAGTGGTCCCCTAACGTTCAAAAAGTGAGGGCAGTGGTAGGCAATACCACCAAGCGAATATATGTGTGCGCCCGCTGCCTGCGGAGCGGCAGGATTAAGCGTCCCGCGTTCTGAGAAACTATGACCTTACGGCCGAAATAGCACACCTCTCAAAGGTCATCGCCTGAGAGGTGTTTTGATCTTTGCGGGCTTTCACGGCCTGTAGCCTAACAGGCTCATGAGTATCCTGACCAAACCCGAAAGCAACTTGGGCACCCTTATAACTCGTACCGTCATCCGCAACATCCCCAACCTTTACCTGTTACCAAGAAGTATAACCACGCCACCGGCCAGCATTGCAGAGCCCAACAAGGCCCAAAGCATCCAACCGGGCAATGCCGCTAAGAGGATGCCCAACCCGCATATCCCCAAACCTGCCGAAAACGCAATACGTCGGTTATGTTTGCGGGAACGTAATCTCACCGTGGACCCCTCTCGCGCTGTTGTGTGTTACCGCCTCGCTATGACAGTATATTCAGCAATCGGTAATTGTGCATCTGCGGAGGGCCTGAATAGCGGAAGGTATATCCTCACTCGAGAAAATGTAACTTCCTGCTACGAGAATGCTTGCGCCCCTATCAACCACTGCCCTGGCATTGCTTGCAGAAATGCCCCCGTCAACTGAAATCTCCACAGGAAGCCCCGAGTCGCTGACAAGCCTCCTTACTTCCTCTATCTTAGGCAGCATGGCGGGGATAAAGCACTGGCCTCCCCAGCCGGGATTGACGGCCATAACCAAGACCAAGTCCACATTCTCCATCACGTACTTGAGAACCTCGGGGGAGGTGGACGGGTTTAGCGAGACGCCGCTCTTACACCCCTTTTCCCTGATAAGCCGCAGCATCCTGTCTAGATGAGGGGTTGCTTCAGCGTGAACCGTGAGGTAATCGGCGTAGGGGGCAAAAGCTTCTATTCCCCAATCAGGGTTTGAAACCATCAAGTGGATATCCAGCGGGATGCCAAACTGCTTCAGGGCTTTGGCAAGAGCCGGCCCAAAGGTAAGGTTAGGCACAAAATGCCCGTCCATTATATCAAGGTGGAGCAGATCGGCTCCGGCGTCTACCACCTGGCGCACCTGGCCACCCAGATTCAGGAGGTCAGCAGATAGTATTGAGGGCGCCACTTTGATGTGCCGCACGGCGGGATCATTCATATCTTCTCCTCGCCCTTTCTGTCAGTTCTTCCAGAAACATCAGGTAATTGTGGTAGCGTTCCTGAGAGATCTCGCCCCTGTTCAGGGCTTCCAGGACCATGCACCTGGTCTCAGTCTTGTGGAGGCACCTGGGGAAATGGCATGACATTGCATGTTCCCTAAATTCAGGGTACAGGAGGCTAAGTCCGTAAGGCTCAATATCCACGAGATCGAGCCGGGAAAACCCGGGCGTATCGGCTACGTAGCCGTCTCCGGGGGTCCGGATCAAACTCACCCACTTGGTGGTATGACGCCCGCGCACTCCCTGGGAAAGATCGCCTGTAAGGAGGTTTACGCCCATGAAGGCGGATATGAGTTTGGACTTGCCCACACCGCTTTGCCCCGCAAACACAGTTACCTTGCCCCGGAACAGTTCGCCCAGTTTATCCAGGCCGTAGCCTGTGACCGCTGACGTCACTACGCATTGGTATCCGGCGGCGGAATATATGCTCAGGACCTTGGATATTTCCTCTTCGTCCTCCACATCCTGTTTGTTTATGCACAATACCCCTTGGATCTCTTCATACTCCAGCTGGATCAGGAGCCTGTCGATATAAACGAGGTCCAACGGAGGCTGGGTGATCGCCGTTACCACTATGGCTTGATCCACGTTGGCAACAGGCGGACGCCTGAGTAAGTTTTTCCTCTCGGCGATGCCCTCAATGACACATGCATCCCCCGACCGGGATACACGTACTATGTCTCCGGCGTGGACTTGGGCATCATCCATTCTGAGCCGCCCCCGGAAGGCACACGAAACCACTTCTTCCCCGAGAGCAACTTTGCATTCAGAAGAATGTACAGCTAGTACTCTGCCGATCAAGCCCGCGCATCACCGACTTTCTATGGTCCGATCCTCTGTTGATATGCCAATTCGCCGTCGAAGTACACCTTGATGATGGCGAAGTCGCCTTTGTACCTGAACGATAAGGTCAAGGTATCCCCCGGTGCCTCGTTTCTGTTATGGCGCACTGATTCCCCGTCAAGGTCCGTCACGGTAAGCCGTACGTGAACGGGACGCCCTTTGTCGGCGACCTCAATCTTGATCGTGTGGGAACGCACTGCGCCTTCGAGGCCCATGGAGACGACGATATCAACCTTGGTCCTTACCGGGACCTCTTCCCCTTCCTCAGGGGTTTGAGCGATTATCGTGCCCGAGGGTTGATCAGACGGCGCCCCGGTCACATTGCCCAAATCGAGCAAGCTGTCGTTGAGCACCGCCAAAGCCTGTGCTTCCGTCAGTCCCAACAAACCGGGGACTATGGTAGTCTCAGGTTCGACCCCCTTAGATACTACCAGATCCACCCTGGTGCCTATCGCAACCGATGTGCCCTCCCTGGGGTTTTGCGATATCACGAGGTCTTTGGGTACGGTGGCATCAGGTATCTTATCCACGTTCCCTAGTTGAAGCTGGTGGTTCTCCAGCTCAAGCTGGGCTTCCCTGAGGCTAAGCCTGCGGACATCAGGCACGTCCACATACTCTTCTCCCTTTGAGAGAGTGTAGTAGATTTCCCTGCCTACCTTGACTTGTTCGCCGCCAAGGGGACTTTGGGATATCACCGTGCCTGCAGGGTAGTTCTTGTCGTACTTCTCCGCAGAAAGCCTGGGGATAAGCCCTTTTTCACGAATCAAAGCCTGTGCCTGGATATGAGGCAACCCCACAATATCGGGAACCTCCACTATGGGTACGGCCATCCACTTGTAGAACGAATATACGGCGTATGCAGCCACTGCCAGCCCCAGCACTACAAATACAGCGAGTATCTTGACAGCCGTCGGGGTTGACCGCCTCCTTCTACTGCGCTTAGCCATTGGTTCATCACCTTTTGGAGAAAACTCCGGCTCGGCCCTATACAACAAAGCTGACCTGGACTTTCTTATGGCTTGTAGCATCTCACCCGCGGATTGGAACCGCTCGCCCGGATCCTTGGCAAGCGCCTTGGAAATCAGGTTTTCGATCTCAACGGGTATATCAGGAACCGCCCGGCGCACAGACGGCACCCGGGCTTCCACATGCTGCAATGCCACGGCCACCGGGCTGTCGCCTGTAAACGGCAGCTTCCCCGTTATCATTTCGTACAGGACAACCCCCAGCGAATACAGGTCAGACCTGGCCGAAACCTTTCCGTTCCTGGCTTGTTCAGGAGACAAATACGAGGCAGACCCGACCACAACGTCTGTGGAGGTGGTTGACACCCCTCCCAGGGCCCTTGCAATCCCGAAGTCGGCTACCTTGACGTGGCCAACTTCTGTAAGCAGGATGTTCTGAGGTTTGATATCCCTGTGGATGATATTGTTGTCGTGGGCATGGGCAAGGCCTAAGCATATCTGGGCGGCAATGTTCAACGCTTCCTCCGGCTGGAGCCTGCCTTCCCTGTTGAGTCTGTCCCTCAGGGTTTCCCCCTCGACCAATTCCATCACAATGAAGTGCAAGCCTTGGTCTTCTCCAACATCGTAGATGCTCACTATGTTGGGATGGGACAAAGATGCCGCCGCTTTGGCCTCCCGCCTGAACCTCGACACGAAGTCATCGTCTTCGCTCATTTCAGGCCGCAAAATCTTGAGGGCCACATACCTGTCCAGCACGAGGTCGTTGGCTTTCCACACGACACCCATGCCACCGCTGCCGATGCGTTCAACGATTTTGTACCTGCCTAAGATCTTTCGGCCTATCATCTGTTTCGGGTCCAACCTGTTTTCACCCCCTAGCCGGTTACCGCCTGGGGCCAAAGTACGACCACTGTTACGTTGTCATAGCCGCCCCGTTGGTTAGCAAGGTCCACAAGTTCGCCTGCAACCCGGTCCCTGTCGTGGGTAACCAAGGCACGGGAAATCTCGTCGGGAGACACAAGGCTGGTAAGACCATCTGTGCACAAGACCAATATATCGCCCGGACGCAGAGCTTCCTCGTAAATGTCCACGTCCACGGTATCCTGGGTGCCCAACGCCATGGTAAGCACATTTCTCCCAGGATGCCGCATTGCATCTTCTTCCGTTATGGTACCGTTCCTGACCAGTTCTGCTGATACCGAATGATCTTCCGTTACACGCCTTATTTTTCCATCGGAAACTATGTATGCCCGGCTGTCCCCTACGTGGCCCACAAAAGCCCTTGACATATCAGAGGTAATAAGGACACATGTGACCGTGGTCCCCATTCCCGGAACGCCCCTGTGACTTGCGGCGCTTTCACGGATCTTGCCGTTGCCGTACAGGATGGCTTCCTTTAACACTTGTCCCGGATCGCCGCCCAAAAAATGCTCTGCAACGTACTGCTGGATACAGCTTACCGCCAAAGCTGACGCGATTTCGCCTCCGTCGTGCCCGCCAAGCCCGTCTGCTACCATGGCAAGCCATCCATGGGGAAGTCCCACCACCGACCAGGAATCCTCATTCTTGGGCCTAACCAACCCCCGGGATGTCTCAGCTCTCCACTCCAAGGCGATTCCCCTCCTGCTCAACAGCCATGCCCATCTTGCTCCGACTCCGGCTACAGTCCCAGCAGCCTCTAGTCCTGGGACGTACTGTAACTGCGACCCGGTTCCACCCCCCTCGGCACTCACTCGCACCGAACCTTCACATCCCCTTCAAAATCCTAGCAACTTAGCCATGCCGTTTCAACGCTTTGGCTATGAAAAACCCATCAGTGCCGTGGACATGGGGCAATAAATAACCGTAGCCTATGGCCATATCGAGGGCTGCCCCGTTGTCAAAGGTCACCCTTTCGCCGACAGGAACGAACTCCCTGTGGCCGTCAAGGAAGCGCAGCCACACATCTTGGTTTTCTTCTCTGGTGAGGGCACAGGTACTGTAGACCAAGGCCCCGCCCGGCTTCAAGAACCGGGCGGCTGTATCCAGCAGGAGCGTTTGCCTCCTGGCCATTTCAGGTATGTCAGCTTCCCGGCGCATCCACTTGATGTCCGGATGCTTGGCTATAACCCCAAGTCCTGAGCAAGGCGCGTCTACCAGCACTTTGTCAAAGCACATGGGAAGGCGTGCCCGCTCAAAGGCGCCTGCAGTCGCACCCGGATCCGTGGCATCGAGTACTGCGGTGAGTACGTTGTCAAACCCCAACCGCTTGCTTGATTGGGTGATCAGGGCGATACGGTCCCTTGACACATCGGTGGCGACTACAACTCCCCCATCTGATGCCATTTCCGCTATGTGCATAGTCTTACCACCCGGGGCGGCACACACATCCCATACAAGATCTCCCGGTTCAGGGTCCAGTACCATGGTTACGATCATTGCCGCTTCAGCTTGCACAGCAAACCAACCTTCGTTGTAGCCGGGAAACCCGCTCACCGTCCTCCCGCCGACCACCTTGATTGATATGCCCAGCTTGCCTGGCTCGGCTGAAAATCCCGCTTGACGAAGGATTTCCAGCAACCTGCCACGGTTTGTCTTGGACGTGTTCACCCTCAGAGTTACGGGAGGAGGGGAATTTTGGACCTTGAGCAGGGAAAGGGCATCCTGTATTCCAAAGGACTCGAAGTAGCGGCTCACAATCCAATCCGGAAAGGAATACCGTATACCTGCATATTCCTCCGGGCCGTCGTCTATGGAAGGCATTTCTACGTGCCCCTGGTTTCTCGCCAAAGCTCTTAGCACTCCGTTGACAAACCCTCGATGGGACTTGGCCCTTAGGCATTCAACCACCGAGTTAACCGCTGCGTAAGCAGGAAGCCCCATAAACACCAGCTGGTAAGCTCCGAGCCTGAGGGCGTTCAGCACTTCCGGCGCGAGTTTCCCGAGGGACCTGTGGGAGAAGGCGGAAATATACCAGTCCAAGAGGCGTTTCCATCTCTCTGTGCCGGTGACAAGTTGTTTCACCAGTGCTCTGTCTCTTTCATCAAGGCCGGCAAAACCGTCATGGGCACCCGGAGGTGTTCTGGTTCCCATGATATCGAGAGCAACCCTCCGGGTGCTTTCAGACAAGCCTAATCACGCCTTCCCCTCAACATGAACAGCCTCAAGAACTGGGCCACAGCCATGGCCGTAGCAGCTACATAGGTAAGGGCCGCCGCATTTAGTACGTTGCCAACCTGCACCGATTCGTTCCCTGAAACGCAACCTGACGATTCCAGCATGTTGAGGGCACGTCTTGAAGCGTCAAACTCAACGGGCAGGGTGATCGCTTGGAAGAGCACTGCGCCCAGGAAGAACAGGAGCCCGAGGTCCATGAGGGTTCCCGACCTCATCAATAACCCTACAAAGAACAGAGGAATGGCGGCATTTGACGCAAAATTCACCACCGGCACCAGACTGTTCCGTACAGCCAGGGGGGCGTAGCCTATTCCATGCTGTACCGCGTGGCCCACTTCATGGGCAGCGATCCCCAAGGCAGCCACTGAAGCGCTGTCGTACACGCCTGCCGACAGACGCAGCACTTTGGACCTGGGATCGTAATGATCCGTGAGAACTCCCGGAGTCCTTTCTACCCTGACATCTTCCAACCCCGCGTCACGGAGCAAAGCCGCGGCTACAATATAGGCCGGTTGCCCTGCTCGGGCATATACCCTGGAGTAGCTTTCATAGGCAGACCGTACCCTGGCCTGGGCCCACAGGGCAAATATGAAAGCCGGCAGCACGAAAAAGACGTAACCTAAATCCATGTGATCCCCCTCCTCAGCAAGAGATTGTCAGCCAAACCTTTTTTCTCTATATTGCCTGCCTACTAGGAAGGCCTTGGCAGTCATAGCGGTTTTGCCTGCCGGTTGTACCTCCAAGACTCCGATTGTACCTTTGCCGCACTTCACTACAGCCATTGTACCATCAATCCCAACTACCGTACCCGGGACCGTGTCGTCCGGAACTGAAGAGTCCTGGGACGGCAGGAGCTTGGCCCGCCATATCTTCGTACGTTCAGTCCCGAATCGGGTAACTGCGCCCGGTTCAGGAGACAGCGCCCGTACCAGGTTATGAATATCTTCTGCAGGTGCCTGCCAGTTGATTACCTCTTCGCCCGGCCTCAAACGGGGCGCATAAGTGGCCTCGTCTTCATCTTGTGGCGTTCTCCTTGCAGAGCCCGTGTACACAGAACACATGGCTTCAACAAGGGCCTGGGCTCCGACAACCCCAAGGCGTCGCTCCAGGTCTCCGTAAGTTTCGTCAGGATCTATGTCGATCACCTTTTGCAGGCAAATATCTCCTGCATCCATACGTTCACTCATGTATATGATCGACACGCCGCTCTTCTGTTCCCCAGCCATGATCTGTCTTTGGACGGGATTGCCCCCTCGGTATTTTGGTAGCAGGGACGGATGAACGTTCAAACACGCATACTTGGGAATCTCAAGCACTTGGGCAGGAATTTTCTGCCCGTAAGCGGCAACGGCTATGAAATCAGCTTCCACCGCCCGGAGCCTCTCAATTGCTTCAGGTGCGCCTATAGCTTCAGGGGCAAACACCTCTATCCCCAATTCCATGGCCCTCTGCTTCACGGGCGTGGGCGCGATGATCTGCTTCCTGCCGCACGGGCGATCGGGTTGGGTGACCACCAGCCTGACATCGGCACCTGCTTCGACCAGGTGTTCCAATGAGGGCAATGCAAACTCGGGACTGCCCATGAACACACATGTCACGCCTGAAAGCCCTTGGCCCTCTTCGCCATCCTCGTCAACTTCGATGATGGACTTGGCCCTGTCTATGAACAACACCCCGTCCAAGTGATCCAGTTCATGGCATAACGCCCTGGCCAACAACCCCTCACCTTCGACCCATATTTCACGGCCGTCGCGGTTCAGGGCTTCGACACACACCTTCACAGGACGCTCAACTTCCCCCAGATAACCCGGAAAACTCAGGCAGCCTTCCCACTTGGTTTCCGTCTCTTCCGATTGGGATACGATTTCAGGGTTAACGAGGAAGTGGGGCCCTTCCCCAACGTCTATTACGACCATGCGCTTGGAAATACCAACCTGGGGCGCGGCAAGCCCCACACCGGACACGGCCCTCATGGTTTCCAACATGGCATCAAGCTGCTCGCGAATCCTGTTATTGACCTTGCGCACGGGCTTGGCCTTCTTTCTCAACACCGGCGCGTCAAATGTATATATCTCAAACCGTGACAAAAAAGCACCACCCTTTGTCAGATCCACATCCGGGTATACTCTGATTATATCATTCAACCATATCATTTACGGAGCAGATACCGTCACCCTATACCGAAGGGCTCTTCAGTGTCCACGGTTATCCTGACCTGGCTCTGGGACACCCCGTCCATTACCTGGCTGACCACCTGAGACAATTCCTGCTTGCTCCGGGACTTGAGCACCACGATCCACCTGTAGCGACCGCGCACCCTGGCTTTGGGCGCGGGCCCCGGCCCCAGCACCCGGATGTCCCCTGAACGGGCCTCCACCTCTCGGGCGAATTCCTCAGCAAGCTGCTTCACCTTGTCCTGGTGTTTCCCGGAAAACTCAAGTTTGAAAAGGGAACCAAAGGGCGGGTAGCTCAGCACCGCCCTGTTCTCAGCCTCAACGGTGTAGAAGGCCTCAGGGTCTTGCACACCTCTAACGGCATGATGTTGGGGGTTGAGGGTTTGGACCAGGAACTGCTTTTGAGGATTCCCGCCTGAGCACTTGAGCAGGTGCACAAGATCCATGAGGAGTTTGAACACCTGTTCCGGAGCGCTGTAATCGGGGAAACTGAGCAGGCTGTCGCAAGAAACCACTCCCAGCCCGGTAAAGGGAGGCAGCTCGAATCCGAGCACCATCTGAGTGCATAAGAGACATGAAGGTTCCGATGAACCGAATCGGGCAACCGCATCTTCTGGCGCCTTGGTATCTTGATCCAGCAGGAAAATGGGCACTCCAGGAAAACGCTTCTTAAACTCCGACTCCATTCGGTCTATGCCATATCCCACCTGTCTCCAGGTGAACCCGCGGCACACGGGACACTCCAATGGAGGGGGCTCCCTGTAACCGCAAGTATGGCATACCATTAGGGTTTCCCGGGCATGGTATGCAAGGGACACTGAACACCTGGGACACATGACCGTACTGCCGCAGTCGCAGCAGACCAGCGCCGAGGACGTACCGCGCCTGTTCAGGAACAACACCGCCCTTTCGCCGTCGTGGAAAATGTCCCTGAGGGCGAGGTGCAGGTGCTTGCTGATGGTAAGCCCTCGCTTGGTGCCCAACATGCTTACGACCTGATAGGTAACGCTTGCATCCGGACAGGCTGACAAGCCTTCAGATGTTGGCCTGTCCGCCCACGGCGATGTATCCTCCCATGTTGGTTCAGCCCTACATGGTGATTTGGCCTCGCATCTCGATATGGCCGCAGGTGTCCCATGATGGCCTGTATTCTTGAGCTCCCCTTTGCTCATGTAATAGTGGATTCGCACCGAGGGTACGAAAGACCCCAGGAGCACTTGGCAGCCCTGAAGGTTGGCCCGTATTCTCGCCACGGTTGCCGCGTTGAACCTCGGAGACTCCTCGGCCTTGTACAAATGGGACTCTTCCTCATCCACAACGATTAGCCCCAGATTCCTGACCGGGCTGAAGACCGCACTGCGGCTGCCCACTGCGATGCCGGACCTACCTTCAAGGAGTCTCAACCAGTTCTCCCGCCTCGTTGAGCCTCTGAGGTCTGAGTGGATTACCGCGACAGGGCCGAACCGTGACTCTAAGTGCCGGACCGCGCTGCCAAGTTTTCGTATGTCAGGCACGAGCACTATCACACCCAGCCCCGAGCTTAGAGCGTGTTCCATCCGCTCGAAGTAATATTCCCATCTGGAAGCAGCAGGCCCTTGCACGAACACGCTTCGGGCAAAGGAATCAAGTTCTGTCAGTTCCGGGGCCTTCCAGGCACCCACCGTACCCTGGCCTGCTGAGATAGGCCGGCCGAGAACCATGCCGGGTTCAAGCCGCTTGCGCCGGACCAGGGGAGGCCACAAGTAGCGCCAGAAGGATGCAACGGAGGAAACGTAGTATTGCTTGAGCGCCTTTCCCAAGTCCAACAGCTCGCCGGGTGGCAGAAATCTCAAATCGTAAACCGCAGACACGCTCTTTACGTCGAAATCAGGCTTATCCCTGCCGCGGCCCACAACATACCCCTCTGCCTGCGTCCGGCCGAAAGGTACCTGAACCTTGGCGCCATAGGGCAAATGGCATGCGCACGGAAGCTCGTAGGTGAATCGACGGTCACCTACGGCGGGGATGTCCACCACTACTTCTACGTAAGGGAACATATCCGGGTCAACCAATGATACTCTTCACCTTATCAAGAATGGCCATGGCGATTTCATACTTGGGCGCAGGGCCGATCTCTTCAAGGCTGCCGTCAGGCATGACTATGCTTATGGCGTTTGTGTCTGACCCGAACCCCCGGCCGGGAACGCCTACCCGGTTGGCGCACACGAAGTCAAGGTTCTTGTGTATTACTTTCTTAATGGCATTTTCCACGACGTTTTCCGTTTCTGCGGCAAAACCCACCAGGATCCTCCGTCCCTTATCCTTTCCAAGGGTTTTCAGGATATCCGGGGTTTCACGCAAAGCAAGCCGGAGCATGCCCCCTGATTTCTTCATCTTCTGCCCAGCCACTGTCTCCGGTTGGAAATCTCCGGGAGCAGCGGCCCCTATTACCACGTCCGACTCCGGATAAAACTCCAGGCATGCATCGAGCATCTCCTGGGCCGTTTCCACCTTCTTCAACACAATCCCCGGAGGCGCCTCAAGGGCAACGGGGCCCGATACAAGGTACACGGCAGCACCTCTTCTGACAGCGGCGGCCGCAAGGGCGTAGCCCATCTTGCCCGCAGACGGATTGGATATGTACCTTACCGGGTCAATCCACTCCCTTGTGGGTCCGGCGGTGATGAGGATCCTAAGCCCTTCCAAGTCCTGTTGCGGCAACAATATGGCTACAATTTCCCGAACTATCCTTTCGGGATCCGGCAACCTGCCCTTACCGACTGCCCCCGATGCCAAGCGGCCTGAGTCGGGCTCCAAGATGTGGTACCCCAGTTCCCTCAAGCCTGCCAGGTTCCTCTGGACAACGGGGTTCATATACATGTTGTGGTTCATTGCCGGACAAATCAATATCGGAGCGGTGCACGCCATAATCGACGTAGTGAGGAAATCATCTGCAATGCCGTTGTAAATCTTGCCTATGACATTGGCTGTCGCGGGGCACACAAGGAACAGATCGGCAGCTTCAGCCAAGGCAATGTGTTCTACGTTCCACTGTTTGGGTTCCTCGAACATGTGCACTACCACAGGGTTGTTGGATATGGTTTGAAATGTTATGGGAGCCACCAGTTTGGTGGCATTTTCAGTCATCACCACCCGGGTCTCGGCCCCGAGCTTCCTCAGCCTTGATATGACTTCAAGGGTCTTGTAGGCGGCTATTCCGCCTGTCACTCCCACTACCACGGTGAAACCCGACAGCAAAGCCAGCCACCCCAATCGAATCTGTTCTCAAAACCCCAAGGCACCCTGAGCCGGGCGCCTTGGACATCAACTTGCGGCATTGTTTTTCCAGCGATACTTGACTTTACCGCTGCATATCTCTTCTATGGCAATCGCCACTGGTTTCTCGGCGGCCAGCACATCGCCTTGCTGCTCGACTACAAGCTGTCTCGCCCGCTTGGCCACTGCCAGCACCAGAGTGTACTTGGAACCGGTCTTCGTTATCACATCTCTCAGAGATGAGTTTGCCATCCCTTGCCCCCCTCTGAACCTTACCGGCTATAAGGCCACGTCGTGCCCTTTCTCCTAAGGATATGGCAACAAGCCTATCTGTGGCTCTTTCAATGTCTTCATTGATAATAACATAATCGAAACCGGCGAGATCAGCAATCTCCCTGCGCGCGCTGTCAAGTCGTACACGCTGTTCCATATCATTTTCAGTCCCGCGGGTTCTAATCCGCCGTTGCAGTTCCTCAAAGGAAGGCGGAAGAATGAAGATGAAGATACCGTCAGGATAGGCTTGCCGTAAGGTTCGGGCGCCCTGCACATCCTTCTCAAGCAAAACTACATGGCCTTGCTCCAATGCCTGCTCCAAGTCTTCTCTGGGTGTTCCGTAATAGTTGCCGTATACTTCGGCCCACTCGACGAATTGATCGCGTTGCTTTCTCTCCATGAACTCTTCAACGGACACGAATATGTAGTCAACTCCGTCAATTTCCCCAGGCCTCTGGGGCCTGGTTGTAACTGAAGGGCAGAACTTGATGTCAGGTTGCTGAGCTAGGAGAGCCCTCCTCAGGGTGCCTTTCCCGCAACCGGAAGGAGCAGTTATGACAAACAAAAGACCTGGTTTCATTTGTAATACTGACTGCCTCTCCCTGTATAACCACGGTTCAGTTTACTTGTCCATGAACCGCGCCAGAAGCGCCTGCTTCTGCCTTGAACCCAGGCCCTGGACCCGCCTGGATTCGTTGATGCCGACCTCCTGCATGATCTTTTCAGCTTTGACTTTGCCAACTCTCGGTAAGGACCTCAGCAGGTAGGACACTTTCATACGTGCCACAACCGGATCGTCCCGATTCAGGACTTCCTCAAGCTTGACTTCGCCCTTCTTGAGTTGCTCTCTCAGTTCAGCTCTGGCCTTTCTCATAGCCTGAGCCTTCTCCAACGCATTTTTCTTTTCCTCTGCGGTCAGGCTTGGAAGCATGCCATTCTCCCTCCTCATCTTGATCATTGCGTATTCCCTAAAACTCCTGGAAACAGGTCCGCTTTGGGCGATATTCGCCCTGGACAGCAGAATTCCTCCTTTTTCGTCGAATTCTTGGTAATCGCGGTTTAGCATCGGGCACGCTTTCCGCCTGCATAAGTGCAACCAGATCTACGTAAGCCGAATGGGACCACGCCAGGGGGGCAACTGACAGGGGCTCGCCTGTTAGGCCGTTTATCTGCTCAGCCAGTACGCCCGAGCCTGAAGCGTTGGCGCGGAACCAGGCCAACCACGCCAGGATGTCGTGCTTTCCCAGTTGCTTCAGCAGGTACCCTGAGCTCAGATACCATGCCGTAGTCACAAACCACGGATTCCCCGGAAGATGCTGGGCTCCTTCAGGCCGGCAATACCAATCGCCTGTATACCTCGCAATCCCGTTTGGTTCAGGGCCGGTTTGCACCAAGAGTGCCTGCTCCAAACGCTTCCATGTGATTACACTCCTTGGCCTTAGGAGCTTCAACAACTGTCTCACCCGCCGCACTGCGGCCGAACCCGGCATCTTGTGACATAACTCCTCAATCCTGGCGAGGAACACCGGGACCATGAAGAGGCTTGCGTCTTCGGTCCGGTCGTGAAGACAAGGGGCCAAACCCATCCCCCGGAAAAATCCGGACCTGTCATCTGACAGGTCCGAGTAGAGCCCCTCAAGGAGTTCACAGGCGGCTTCGCAGAAGCCGGTGCAATCCGGCTCCTGCAGTACCCAGGCAATCCTTGCAGATGCCATTAGGGCAGCTGCCGAAACAGCCTGGGTAAAGCAAGAGATGCCACGGCGCTCCTCCCACAGATCAAATGACGGCCTTACCAGCCGTCCCTCTTGGGTCCGGTATTCCCGGATGAACCCCGCCGCCTTCTTCACAAAGGGAAGATAGATCTCATGGATGAAATCAAGATCCCCGGTTCGGTCCAGGTAGTCAAGGGCCGTGAGGAGAGAAAGAGCTAGCTGATCCTCCTGGATGGGCAGCTCTCCCGGCGGAAGGTTCGGGCTGTGCCACCCGGACCCCCTTGTCCCGTCGGGCCTGTACCTTTGCCAGGAGAACCCCTTGGGTGACACGATTTGGGCACAGAAGGCCAGGTACCGCCTTGCATACTCCGGCAATCCGGCCTTGATAAGGGACGACGCGCACATGGCTGCGTCCCTGGGCCACACGTACCTGTAGTGGTCCTTGAAGCCCCCCATGATGTCCGTGTCGCAGGAAGCCACAATCCCGCCGCCCCGGTCGCAATGGGCGGCAACCAGCTTAACTGACGTCGCGTAGAAGCTGCCCTGCATGTCTCCGCCCAGTCTGCTGTCCCAATACCTGGAGGAACGCCTGTAAACCCCCTCAAATCCCAACTGCAGCCCTTTGCCTAAGGTAAGGCCGGCTTCATCCTCGGTGGCGCCAAAAGCCAAGAAAAATGTGACTTTCAGAGCATTGAGGGTCGTCCCCCCGTACCCCTCACATGTCACTTGATAGATGCTATCGATCAACCCGTGATCCATTGATTGCCCGGAAATCCCACCTGTTTCAGGGAAAAGCCTGACCCCGCCGTCCCGCACCTTGGCAACTGCCGCGCCAGTGGTGCACTGCACCCTTCGGCCGCCGGGAGCACCTTCCAGGATTGCGGTTATCGCCACCCAATACGGCCCCTTGTAGTGATATAGGCGCCCGCTGTCTGCATGGAAAAACCCGCACTCGCCCACCTGGTTCTCGCCTAAGCTAAAATTCTGCTTGAAGTACAGCCCCAGTCTGCCCGTGTTCCTGCAGTTCAGCGTCACCGTCCTTACCCACAGTGGATTGTAAGGATCCACGCAATCGGACATGTCCACTGACAAAGGGAGAGTCTTATGCCTGAATGACCAGTCAAACCTCATGCCCCTTCCATATCTCCCCTGGGTGTGCCACGCTTCCCCGCCAATCCGGTGGAAGGTGCCGTCATACCAGATAAGACAAGCGTTGTCAGCGCTCTCCCTCACGTGGTTTGTAAGTCCCACCACGGGCCAGAACATCTCCCTGGTCCTCGCTTCAGGATCGAAACCAAGGAACAGCTTACCGTTTCCAAGCACGCATGGCCTCATGCAATGACTCCCAAAGGCAACCCCCGAATAAAATGAGAGGTTATTCCTCATATTTAGTTAGAGCCGGTCGATTCAACCAGAAGCTTTTTCCGATTTTAGCCTGACGGGAGGAATACTATTCACAATGTGGATTCTTGCGGCAGCAACGGCCATCCTAGTGCTTGCGCTTGCGTTTTTCCGTTTCCGCCAGAGGGCTGAGGCGCCTTCCGAAACGCCCCGTACTGACATGGAGGTTTCCACGGAAATCGGCGTCCCGCCGGAGGAAATCGACCCAAGCAAAGCCGGCCAGGCTGACAGGCATGCGGGCGTAACCCTTCCGCGTATCCCCCCGCCCAGGCAAGATAGGGACGACGGTTCTCTGAGGTCAGCGAGCTTGCGGAAGACGGACCTACCCAAAGAGGTGGAACTTGCGTGGGAAGCAGGCGGGCTCATCGAATTTCAGAAGGGAGCTTGGGCGGTTCCCAAAGACCCGTCTGAGTACTCAGGCCAGGAGGCCCAAGATGAACCCATCGGACCTAAGCCCGTTGAACACAAGCCCACGGAAGACAAATCCGTCGCCCACAAGCCGTTGGGTACAACCATGGAGGAGCCTTACACGCTCCCCCAGCGTTACGGGTTTGACAGGCTGGTACTCATAGCCAGAGATCCCAATTGGGTGTACGCCTACTGGGAGATAACCCACGAAAAGTACAGGCAGATGTATGAAAAATACTTGCGTGACTGGGGGCTGTCCCGTCCTGTGCTCAGGATCTATGACCTGACCTCAGGCCCGGACAGACGGAAAGCAATGGATGTGTTCATAAGTGACCGCGCGGACAACTGGTACATCAACATCTCCAAACCGCGGCACACCCTCATGGCTGAGTTGGGGAGGCTCTTTCCGGAAAACAACTTCGTAAGCTTCCTTACGTCCAATGTAATCACCCTGCCTGCAGACACCCTTTCAGACATGATAAGCCCTGAATGGCCGCCTATCGGCTGGCCCGAGGGGTACCCCGAATCCGCCGCAAAAATCGGAATCAGTTCGCCGATGAACCGGGGGAAGGGCGCAGATGGCTAAAGGTTTTCTCAGCATTGTGCTCCACGCACACCTGCCTTTCGTGAGACACACGGACACCCAAGACTGTCTGGAGCAAAGGTGGCTGTTTCAGGGGATCACAGAAAGCTACATCCCTCTGCTGAACAGCCTGTCCAGGCTTGCAGAAAGCGATATACCGGGCAGGATCACGGTATCCCTGTCTCCTCCCTTGCTCGAAATGCTCCAGGACCCTTTACTCCAAGAGCGCTACATAAGGCATCTTGATCACCTTATAGAGCTGGCCGACAAGGAAACCTTGAGGGTCAGAGGGGATATCAACCTGGAACCCCTGGCCAGAATGTACCTGAGCAAGTTCAAGCAGACTTACCTTGATTACGTGGACAGGTTCAAATGCAACCTGGTACAACCCTGGGCCGCCCTTGAGTCCGAAGGCTACGTGGAACTGATCACGTCAGCCGCTACCCACGCTTACCTGCCCTTGATGCTCACCGACGCTTCCATCAGGGTCCAAGTGAAGACGGGGCTCAATGCCTTCAGGCGCCATTTCGGCCACACTCCGAAAGGTTTCTGGCTCCCCGAGTGCGCATACATCCCCCATGTAGAACCCGTACTCAAGGCAGAAGGCGTGGAATACTTCATCTTGGAAACCCACGGGTTGCTCTTCTCCACCCCAAGGCCAAGGTTCGGGTATCACGCGCCTGTGGCCACACCCAACGGCTTGCTCGCTTTCGCCAGGGACCCGGATTGCTCCAAACAGGTGTGGAGCGCAGACGAAGGTTATCCCGGAGACCCGTGGTACAGGGAGTTTTACAGGGACGTAGGATATGACTTGCCTTTGGATTACCTGGGCAAAGCGCTACCCGACGGCACCAGGGTACCCCTGGGGATAAAGTATTACAGGGTAACCGACAGGAAAAGCGACTACAAGGATTTCTACCGTCCGGATGTGGCTAAGCACAGGGCATGGGAACATGCCGGCAGTTTCATGTTCTGGCGCAACAAGGAAGCGGAATACTGGAACGAAGTGTACGGCAGAAGGCCCATCATGGTTGCCCCGTACGACGCCGAGCTTTTCGGACACTGGTGGTACGAAGGACCCCTGTGGCTTGAGAACCTCATCCGGCGCATGGCCCGTGAGAGGCAGAGGGTGAAGCTGATATCCCCATCCCAATACCGCGAGCATTATCCTGTCAACCAGCCTGCCGAACCGGCGGTTTCCGGCTGGGGTTACAAGGGCTATCACGAAGTATGGCTTGAACAATCAAATCACTGGATTTACAGGCACTTGCACCACTGCGAAATGCGGATGGCCCGATTGTCGGAAGATTTCAAACATGCCAAGGGCCTTGCGCAAAGGGCTTTGAACCAGGCGGCCCGAGAGCTAATGCTCGCCCAGGCTTCCGACTGGCCGTTCATAATGAAAGCGGGGACTGTGTATCAATATGCAGTTAACCGCTTTGTGACTCACATAGGGAGATTTCTCAGGCTCGCCGAGCAAATCCAGACAGGTGCCGTAGACCCTGTATTCCTAAAGCACCTGGAGCAAGCCGACACCATATTTCCTGATCTTGATTTCCGGGTCTTCGGCCCCGGTACCGTGGGTGCCGCGAGTGTATGAGGGGCCGGTGGGCCGCACCGTAGACCCCGGTGACTTTATGGACATACCTATGTGCAATTGCACCGGAAAGGACTGATTGTGTGGGAACGCCTGAGCAGCTTGAAGCAGGCAAAGCGGGAGCGGTTAAGGAATTCGGCACGGTCAGCTTGTCCTACGGACACTCTGAGATTCTTTGCCTGCCCATAATCGGACAAATCGAAGGGCACATCGTGCTTCCCTCCCAAAACAAGACCACCAAGTACGAGCACGTCTTGCCTCAGCTGGTGGCCATAGAAGAAAACCCCGACACCGCAGGGCTCTTGGTGCTGCTGAACACCGTGGGCGGAGACGTAGAGGCCGGCTTGGCCATAGCCGAACTGATACGAAGTATGTCCAAACCCACCGTCTCTTTGGTGCTGGGGGGCGGCCACAGTATCGGCGTCCCCATAGCCGTAGCGGCTAAGTATTCCTTGATCACAGATACTGCCACCATGACGGTACATCCTATCAGGCTTGCCGGAACCGTCCTGGGCGTTCCCCAGACCTATGAATACCTGGAGAAAATGCAGGATCGGGTGATCAGGTTTGTCGTGAACAACTCCAAGATCTCCGAGGAGGTTTTCCGGGAAATAATGTTCAGGACAGGAGAGCTTGCCCGGGACATAGGTACGATCCTCGTTGGAAAGGAAGCGGTGGAGCTAGGCTTGATCGACGGCGTGGGCGGCTTGCAGGAGGCCGTTGAAAAACTCAAGCAGATGACAGATGGAACGCAGGACAACGAAACATGCGGGAATGCACAGCCGGCGCCTTCGGCGGCGAACCATAACGACGGGCAAACACATGAACCCACACCGCCGGATGCGCCGCAAGAAACCCGGTAAACAAGAAGACTTGGACGTGGTAACACAGGAGGTGGCCTGCCCTTGGTGCTCTACACCATCTACCCGCAAGAAACAATCTTCCAGGTTGAAGAAGCTCGCAACTACCTCACGGTAGAGGTGGATAACAGGGTGTTTGTCATAGAACTGACAGACGGTCAAGCCCGGATCGTGCGGCTGATCTCTCACGATCCCCGTGATTATCTCAACCCCCACTGGCAGCCGGGGACCAAACTGAACTTCACAATCCCCGGGAAATGAGTGTGCCTGCAAGCAGAAACATCAAACCGTGAAGATTGCGGTTACCCGTCTCATTTCCATCTCCTGCACCATGCAGGTGCCATGTGAATCTACCGGCATCCGGACGGAGCAAGAAGGTTTTCGTAAGCCGGTTGCGAAAAGGGATATACCCAAGGGAGACGCAGAAGGGAGAATTTGGATGCCTGCAAGACGTAACCGAATCCTGCAACCGGTAGGATGGCTCTTGGCGTTTTGCCTCTTGCCGGGAGTGCTGTGTGCCGCGACCCAGCGGCCGGTGATGGCTCAAGCTGTTTCAGAGATCCCTGTCAGCGTGGTTCCAGAACAACCACCTTATGCCAATGTCCTGCTTGACCTGGCCCCGGTGGAATTTCCTGTTAAGCCGTATGTAGAAAACGGGGTTACCATGGTACCCCTGCGAGCGCTGGGCGAAGCTGTCGGGGCTCAAATCGGATGGGATGAAAGCCTGAACGCGGCCACATATTCCAAGGATGGGCTCGCCCTGATAATCAAGATCGGAAAGAGCACAGTGAGCACCTCAGACGGACAGGTTATTCCCATGCCTCAACCGACTGTATTGGCAGGCGGGCACACCATGGTGCCCTTGAGGCTGTTCACCGAAATCCTGGGATACGCTGTCAGGTGGGACGAGGCCACCTGCACCGTATACATATCCTCACCTGAGACACGCACCCTGTCCGGCCTTTGGGGATTCTACGCCTTGGGCTCGGTTACCTACTCAAGCTGGTCAGACGTGTTTGGGGCCAAGTACCCTTACTGCAACAATGATTGCGCGGCTGACAAGATGGAAGGCCTGTTCCTGGGATGGTTTGCGGTGGACGAAGGCGGGAAGCTCACATCCGGGCCCAATCCCACGGGATTCCAAAAACCCGATGGCTGGCCTTTAGTGATCCTGCAGGCCAGATTGCATGGAATGAAGCTGTTCTCCATGTACTTTGCGGATCGGGGGTCGCAGCTAGCCTCGCTCTTGGACGACGAGGCCGCCAGACTGCGGCTGGCTTTGGATATCGCAGCCACCGCGGCAACCGAGTATGACGGGGTGCTCATTGATTTTGAAGGCCTGGGCTTGGACCAAGCCACCGCTGAACTGGACAGGGCTAATTTCAATGACTTCCTCACCAAACTCAAAAGCTACCTGGATAACAAATCCCTTGCCGTAGCCGTCCCTCCCCCGACCGGCCCGTTCAAAGGTTACGATCACGGGTATATTGGGGAGATTGCCGACTTGGTAGTGCTCATGGCTTACAATTTCCAGGATCCAAACTGGCCGTCACCTGTGGCGCCCTTCAAACAAGTGGACAATGCCATAAGGCAGGAGTGCCAACTGGTGAACCCCGACAAGATAATCCTGGGGATTCCTGCTTACGGCGTGCTTTACAGGGTATCTGATGAAGGCCGCGCCTCTATGGTTGCATTACCTCCCTCCAAAGACGGCGCTGCCGGTTTCCCGGACTATCCAGACGTTTCAGCCACGGACACCGCCTTTCACGAGGGCGACATATGTCCGGTGTTTGTCCCGGAGTATCTGTGTAATTACGTTGAATGGATAGGCGGGGGCCACTCGTACACGGCTTACTTCGAAGACACACTATCACTGGAAGTCCGTGCAATGATGGCGCAAAGGTATGGGCTGAGAGGTGTGGCAATCTGGCGGCTGGGGCTCTTGCCCGACAACTGGTGGGCTGGCCTGTAACATGCGGGCCCTGAAACAGTCCACCATATACCGGTACGGTCGAGCCCCGCTATCGTCCCGAAACCGCCGCAACTCTCCCCTGTCTTGCCACCCTCAGAACTTGTCGTACAACAACCCTGCAAAGCACATAAGGGCCAACTTGATGCCTGGGATCAGGGAATCGATGTATAGGAACTCGCTGGTCTTGTGGGCGTCGCCGGACAGCTTGAACCCCATGGTTACTGCAGGCCATCCTCTGGAAAGGGGGATGTTGGAATCCGTGCTCGCAGCCCCGACGTTGAGTTCATGCCCCAGTTCCTTTCCCAGCGCCATCAGTCCCTTTAGGTAGGGCGAGTTGTCTGGTAACTTCCCTGCCGGCCTGTCCCCAACCACCTGGAACTCATATTGGGTACCGGTAGCTCGGGCGGCCTTGTCCAAGACCACCATTACCTTGTTCTCCAGACGCGACAAAGCTTCCTGGCACACAGACCTCATATCCAAGAGCATGCTTGCTGTTTGGGCTATGGAATTCACGGAATGGCCCCCTTGAACCACACCTACATTGTAGGTGGTCTTTGGATCCTCAGGTACCTGGATCTTGGCGATGCCGGCAATGGCGGTGCCGAGCCCATGGATGGCGCTGGAATTGCCGAAATCCGCCCAGCTGTGCCCGCCTTTGCCCTTGAACTCAATGCGGAGCCTGCGGCTTCCAACGCCCTGGCTCGTGATCTGCCGCATGTCCCCGTCGATATTGAGAAACACCAGGTTATCGGGGTTCATCCGGAAGCCGCCAAAATCGTACTCTTCAACATGATCGCAGAAGTACCGGGCCCCTCTCAAATCCCCCAGGCCTTCCTCACCCACATTTGCCACCAGCACAACAGGATGGGGCAAAGGAAGATGGCTCAAGAACACTTTGCCCAGGAGGAGCATGCAGGCGACTGAAGCGGAGTTGTCGCTCACCCCAGGCGCCGCGAGGATATTGCCGTCCCGCTTCACCGAAAGGTCGGTATCCATGGGAAACACGGTGTCTATGTGAGCCATGCTCACAATCACCCTTGAACCATCTTCCCCGGGGAAGAACCCAAGCACGTTTCCCACTTCATCAACCCGCACCACAGGGAAACCCATGGATTCCATCTTATCCTTGACCAGTCTCGTCCTCAGTTCCTCTTGATTGCTCGGAGCTGGCACCCTGGTTATCTCCGTTATCAGGTCAACATACTCTTCCAGGCAGGTTTCCAAGTACTCCAGGCCCTGCCGCACAAGGTCTTCCTTCATCAACGCTTCTGAAATCATCGGCCACACCCCGTCCTTGAATGGTAGTTGTCACCTTCTCCATGGGATCAACCCTGTCAGCTAGTATTCGTCATCGTCCTGCTGCAAACCTTCGGGAAACAGACGATTAGTGGTATAATCCCCTTGACGGAATCGGGTACAGGTCAAATAACATGAAGCGGCATCCCCGTTCCGAGACCGCCTACAAAGAGCAAACCCGGCAGTCCGGGAGGCTGCCAAACCAAAGCACCATGTCAGGACGCGTTGTCAGAGTCATAGGAGGTCGTTGTAGATGAAAGCAAGCCATGCGTCTTCGCCCCTTCTCAGCTTGGTAATCCTGAGTCTGCTGACTGCGCTGGTGCTGGTTGCCACCATGTTCTTGAAGCTGCCGACCGCCACAGGTTACATCCATCTGGGTGACGGGATAATTTTTTCGGTTTCTTTGGCCCTCGGAGGCTTGACAGGAGCCACCTCCGGGGCGCTGGGCTCCTTTCTCGCCGATATCCTGGGCGGGTACCCGGCGTGGGCACCCTGGACCCTTGTGATAAAAGGCGTTGCAGGCTATATTGTCGGAAGACTCGGCCACACAAAAGCCAGGAGCCGTCAACTGGTCGCAACGGTCCTGGCGTCTTTGTGGATTATCGTCGGCTATGCCGTGGGCACTGCAATCATGTATTCACCCAAGGCCGTTTGGGGAGAGATCCTCGGCAACCTGGTCCAGACGGGCTCAGGGGTGATAATAGCCACGGTCTTGACTCCGGTACTTGAATCAGCCTTTGCCCATATGAACCGGGCCTGACGTAGCTTCACGGGCATGAACCCCGGCCCGGAGCCGGCGTCTACTCCGCCCGTCGGAATCTCGCCGTGAAGTGCCTCATCACCGGAGCCTGGTATACGAGCTTAAGCCCCTTAATCGAAGACGCGCGTTCCTTCACGGCTTTCAGAGCCCGGGCCGCCATCATCATGTGCCTGTCGGTATACACCC